>CAMKRB010000264.1 GCA_946415045.1 uncultured Myxococcales bacterium | reverse complement strand
GATGCAGCACCCGCTGAAGCCGCCAAAGCCGCTGATGCAGCACCCGCAGGCGATGTCGAGAAAGTCGTAGCAATATTCAGCAAGTTTGCGGATGTTGCCAAAACCGCCAATGGTGATTGCGACAAACTCGGTACCGATCTGAATGCAATCCTCGCAGCAAATCGCGATGATCTCATTGCCAGCATGAAAGCACTCGCCAAAGTCGACGAGAACTCCCCCGATGGTCAGCGTCTGAGCAAATCACTCGAAGCTGTTGTCGGTGATGATTCCGATTTGTCCAAACAGATGAACGCTTGCGAAGGCAACGAAAAAGTTGCAGCCTTTGGCATTGGTTTCCTCGGCGTGATTATGGCTGCTGCCCCCACCGAAGACCCCAATGCTGCTCCAGCACCCGCTGCCGCACCTGATGCAGCTGCTGCTCCTGCCGATCCTGCTGCTCCTGCCGATCCTGCTGCTCCTGCTGCCGCACCCGCTCCCGATGCTGCTGCAAAATAATTCAGGAAAGCACATCCTAACTTTTAAAAAGGCGGTTTTTCTAAACCGCCTTTTTTATTATTATAAGGTGAGCAGGGGGCAGTGCCCCCTGTGCGGCTATTGGCGCGGCGTATCGAGCTTGCGAGATAGCCGCGCGGCGAGCGCGTATCGAGCTTGGCGAGATAGCGCCGCGCCCATACGCCGCAACCCCCGACGCGTCTATCGCAGGCGATACGCCGCGTTACTTTGCGGGAGGTCCCGCAACGCCCCAACCCCAGGCTGTAACTATGTTCAGGAAATATGCGCAGATTTTGGTCGTCCTGTCGTCTCTGATGTGTGGTATGCATGCGTTTGCACGTCCCGCTCAGCCTGGCGACGAACTCAATGCATTTTTCAATCGGGTGATTGAGGCTTCTTCGCAGCGCACATGCGAGGCGACAGAGGCTGCGCTTGCGCGGATTCCCGACGCGGAATTTGAACGCGCACAAGTATTGATGCAGTCGCTCGGGGCGGATGACCTCGATGCTGTACATAAAAAGATAGATCAGATCATTGCCAAAACGGCCAGTTGTCCCGGTGCACAGGATGCGTTCGCGAGCCGCTTGTCGCGCCTTGCGTTGCAGGCTCATCTTAAACCGGGGGCTGCGCCGCAGGCGCGAGTCGAAGTGCTGCGCCAGTTTGTAACCAAATGCTGGGAAAGTATTATTCCAGACGATTGTGCGGGTTCTGCAAATCGGCTTAAATCGGCGCTTTCATCGGGTTTGTGTACAAAATCTGTGGCTGCTTTTAAAGCTGTTTCCCCCGATTCGCTTTCGGATGCAGACCACGATTTCATAACCAATCGTCTGACCAATGCCATCGAATTTGCTTCGTCATGCGAGGCGTACAGCAATGTTTATCGGGCATGTCTGGGAAATACAACGACAAATCATATCACGGCAGATTCATTAAAACCATTTATACAATGGCTGTCGGAAGTGGAAAAAATCGCAGCAAATACGAAATGTGAAGATATATATAAAACGGTACAATCCATCGATCCCAAAATCGTTCGGGATGCCAGACGTGTTGCCAAATCGGTTTCGCTGCCGCGGCTCACAGAGCAGTCAAGACAGGATATTAAAACCAGAATGCAGCGCATCTATCATGCAGCTGAACATTGTAAAGACGGTACAAAAATTATAGATGATGTTATTGAAGTTATGTTCGCAAACTAGTTAGTTCCTGAACGGATACTGCAATGCCATTGTAAATGTATATCTGTCGACGGGAACGCCCTCTTTTTCATAGTAATAGCGCCATGTGGGAGAGGTTGTCATGTTTTCAGACAAAGCGATGCTGCCCGAAAGCATGAATCCCAGATTGGCAGGCAGTGCAAATGTAATCTGTGGCTGGAAGAGCGCGTAGGCGGGCGTGGCATATTTCTCGTTCTGCCACGGAAATGCAGATCGCGTCTTGGGCGTGCCTGCAACGACAAACATCGCGAGATCTGCCGATAGTTTGTCGTTTACATACGATGCTCCAATCCTGAATCTGTGCATGGCATCTTCGGTAATTCTTGAATCGGCTATGCTGTCTGCAGTTGTATCCTTGTCGGTTTTGTCGAGTGTACTGTACAGGAAATTATAATGGGCGTACAGATTCCATTGCTTAATCGTCGAATCTACACTCACTTCAAAACCATACAAATTGGCATTGTAATCCTGGTTTGGATAGTATCTGCCTGTAATTCCATTAAACGGATCGCCTTGCAGTGACGAATACTCGATAATGATGAGATCATTCATTAAAGTAGTGAAACCGTCCAGTCTGAACTTGAGATTGGGCAGTGGTGTAAATAGAAATGACAACTCAACATTGTGCAGTGATTCGTGTTTGAGCCTGGTATCACCGACGTAATCAAATGTATCGACGTACAGCTGGAACAGCGATGGTTCTTTAAATGAATAGCCGTAAGAAATACGCATATTCATCCATGAAGTCCATTTGGCGAGGAATGCCAGTCGCCATGACGGCGCGGAATCGAGATCGTAGGATGCTTTGTAGGCGTCATATCTGGCACCGGCCGTAAGGATGATGCGGTTATTCCAGAATCTCTGTTCATCCTGTATAAAAACCGACGGCGTGATATAGGCGAGCTGCTGAGCATTCACTCTGGGGCTGGAAGTGGCAATCAGATCGGATTTGAATAGATTGGCATTGCCATTCGAAAACTCCGGTGAGTGAATATTATGATATTCGGCAACCGCACCGGCAATCAGTTCGTTGGATTCAAATATGTTCCACTGAACCTGCGCGAGTGCATACAATTTGTGCTGCAGCGTTTCGAAATTGACTTTGTCGTAAAAACGGGTGCCTTCGATATCATGCGATTCGCCGCTGGTTGTGCCGACCGGGATGAGCGAAAGATTCTCTTCGCTCGTGTATCCGCCATAGTGCTTGTGGTTGTACTGAATCATGCGGTACGAGAGCAGTGCAAGCAGCGAGACGTCAGATCCATACTTGTCTTCGTAGAAGAAATCTGCAAAAAACTCACGGCGGTTAAAACGGTGAGGGGCTTTGTTTCCAACCGGAACGAAATCGGATTCGACAAAACCGTTCGTTTCTTTGTCGTATGCGGTTGGCTGAGCATAGGGCACACCTGGTACAATCTCGGATCCGTCAGCACCAGCATAGATATCTGTAAATCCGGTATTGAGTTTGAACTGTTTATAGTTCATCTTGAGATTGATGTTGTACCAGTGTTTGTCTGAATTATTGTCGATCTTTTCGAACCGGAAATTGTTGTTGCTTTGGCTGTTTGCGATCGAAGCGCCGGCCTGATCCATCAGATAGTTTGTATAGACATAATCGCCGACCAGTCCCGGTCCCTGTGTGGTATTTGCCGAGACATGGCCAAGAATGCCAAATCCATTATCTGCATTGTAAGCGGCGATTGCGGATGCCTTGAACGTCAGATTGTTTTGTATGACAAGTCTATATTCACCGGTTTTGTTGATATCGGATGGATCTTTTGTGAAAATATTGATGACGCCCTGGAAAGCACCAGAACCGTAGAGGGCTGAACCCGGGCCGAGAACAACCTCAATGCGTTTGATGAGTTCAACGGGATAGGTTTCGTCAATCCAGATCCCCGAATCCCTGACATCGTTCATGGGAACGCCATTTTGCAGCCACAGGATGCGCGAGTTGTTGTTTTCGGTACCGACCAGACCTCGGATCATCACCGAGTGAAACTGGGATTGCGTTGTCTGTGTCTGAACACCGGGAATATGGCGCAGAATCTCGGGAAGCGAACGATAGCCATGCAATGCGATATCGCGATCGGTAATCACGTGGATCGTAGATGGTGCTTCGCTGATAAGCTGCCGTTTCTTTGCTGCGGAGAAAACGATTTCGGAAGCATTCAGATCCCAGCTGTTTGTACTGGATGTCTGTTTCTCGGATGTGAGTGAATATGCATTGATGGGATGGTTCTTGGGGAGTCCGGGGGGACGCAAATCCGGGCCGATTTGGGCAAATGCTGCCGATGGAATCAGCATCATTGCGCAAAGCAGCAGGGGTCGGATGCTGTTGGAGTATCTGGTGCTGGGTAAAGTCATCATTCTATATTCTCCGGCTCGCTGTTCGTTTTGCAGTCTCTATCTGCCATTTCGCTGATGAAGTAGGATTTCTGGTCGTTATCACCAATCCTGTAGTACCTTCTAACAGAGAGGATGCATGCCAGTTCGGTAGGACTCAGATTGTCGTCTGTTTTGGTGGTGAGGATCTGTGATTCATAGGTTTCGCATGTTGTACCTTCTTGCACCGTATTCGTTGCAGCATCAATATGGTGTAAATCCTCGTTAATTTTCAGATACTCTTTAATGTATTCGCTGATAAGTTTTTTCTGGGCGATGGTATACGGCGGGAATTTGTATTCATCGCCGCCGGTTGCCAGATAATCAGGAACGTATAAATCGATTGTTTTTTCGGATGTGCCGTCGCTTGAGTATACATACAGACGGTTGGCTTTGTCGGCGTACATAGTGTAAGGCGTCGATTCTGGATTGTCATCATCCGTGTGTTCTTTATTGATCTGTGCATTCAGGGTTTTCGACGTTTCATCATAGCTTTGATAATCGGCAAAAATACATTCTTTGCCGCATGCAGTCATGGGGCCGCTGTTTTCATCCATGGCGACCAGCAGTGGCCGGATAAGTTTTTCATCTTTGTCGGTGAGCCACATTTCTCTGACCACAGGTTTTGGAAGATTGTTGGTTGTATTCGGCAGCTCGACGGATACGTGCAGGCCTGCAAATGTCGGAAATCCGCCGAAATCGGAGGCGGCATTTTTTTGCTGGCTTTCGATGGCTGTCTCAATCACGGCTTTGAGTTCCGATGGCTTAATGCTGATATGTACGATTTCGTTGGCAAATGGCACGAGTTCCTTGAGCACAGTTCTGTCGATACGGGTGACATCCCGGGCTTTGATGGCTCCTGCATTGATGAGAACAACCGGCGTTTCGCCTGCAGCCTGATTGTCGGCAAGCGTTTTTCGCAAAACGGAGGTCGTGGCAAGATTTGTTCTGAATGTGGAAATATTGCGATCCTGTGATTCCGTGCTTGGGGCAACAAGTGTAGATGGAAATACAAAATGCGGAACGTCTGTAAACTCCGGCTCATTGTTGTTATAGCAAATCACGTTGATGTTTGATTCATAGATACATTCCAGCATGTTTTGTATTTGCTGGACGAATTCAGATCGATTCGGGGCGCTTGTTTTATGGGCTGAATGCGACTTCTGGGCGAGTGCATTCAGACATGCCTGGACATCTTTTGATCCTTTGGCATTTGGATCGTAATAGTTGATGCAGGCCTTGGGGATGAGCAGATTGTCGGTACAATAGTCGTAGTTTGCGGAGCTGTTGTCGATGGTTTGATTTAAAGCGAGGACTGGCCGCATTTCAAATCTGGTTAAATCTGCAGTATATGCATTGGCAATGGCGAAACCGGATTCTTTTGTCGTATTCTGCTGGATGCTGACGTTGAGCTGCGCTGTTGCTGTTCCATAGGACGGCAGTTGGATTAACCAGATTGGATGTGCCGATACGTCCTGCGAGTGGGCATCAGTTTGTTCAAGTATATGAC
>CAMKRB010000263.1 GCA_946415045.1 uncultured Myxococcales bacterium | reverse complement strand
GGGCGGTCTTCCCGTTTTCATGGCTGCGGTTGAAAAATTGCGCGGCGACGGACTTTCCCTCGTGCTGGATGCCGGCGATATGTTTCAGGGGGCCATGCCATTTAACGAGGCCAAGGGCCTGGGCATGATCGAAATGATGAACGCACTGCACATCGATGCGGCAACGTTCGGCAATCATGAATTCGATTATGGCCATGGTGTGAAATATCCCGATTCTGCGCGCGGTGCGCTGCGCGAGGCAGTTGAAGCCAGCAATTTCCCGTGGGTCAATGCCAATGTCGTTTCGACTGTCGAAAACGATGATTCCTGGTCGTTCAGCAATCTTTCGCCATACGTGATTCTGCAAAAAGGTCCCTATCGCATCGCTGTCGTCGGTGTGCTGGCCATCGAGACGCCGATTGCCACCATTGCAGCCAACGTCGAAGGGCTGGAATTCAAGCCGGTCGCTGCAGCTTTGACCGAAGTCATCCCCAAAGTGGTCGCCGAAAATCCCGATTTTATCGTCGTAGAGGCGCATGTGACCGGTACCCCCGAACCACTGCCCGAAGATGGCAATGTGCCGATGACAAATGCCAATATCACCGGCGAAATCGCCGAAATTGCCGCACTTCCGGAGGATATTCGCAAGCATATCGGCCTGGTGCTCGCTGGCCACTCGCACAAGAGTTTTATCGTCTTTGACGGCGATTTGACGATCGTCGAGAATTATTCGGCCGGCCGTGAAATTACGACGATGACGCTCGTCGGTGACGACAAGGGCCTGCATCTGGACCGCAGCTCGATTAAAAAACACGAACTCAGACACGAACGCATCGATGCAGCCTGCGGCGAAACGCCCAAACCGCTTGCCGAAATGAAGGTCGGCGACATGACTCTGACGCCAAGCCAGAGAGGTCGTGATATCGTCACCAAATATGAAGGACTGATGAAAAACAATCGCTGCGAGGTGGTCGGCTGCACTTCGGATTACATCAACCGCAATTATGATGGAGAATGCCCGCTGGGCAATCTGGTGGCCGATGCGATTCGTTCCTACTATCCCGAGGCCGATATCGCGATTCAAAATGCCGGCGGCGTCAGAATCGACGTGCCCAAAGGCGATATCTACCGCGAGACCCTTAACGCTCTGATGCCGTTTGAAAATTATCTGTATCTGGTCGATATGACGGGGGAGGATGTGCTGCGCGCACTCAAGGTTTCGTCGACCGCAAAACACGGTGCCACAAAGGTTTCGGGCATCCATTATGCGTTCGAACCGAATTGCACAAACCCCGCAGATATCAATGGCGACGGCACGATTGAATCCTGGGAGAATAATTGTTTGTGTGACGGCGTTACAGTTAATGGAAAACCTCTCAAGGTGAAATCCCATTACAAAGTGGCGGTGAGTGATTTTATTTATAAAGGCGGCGATTCTCATGCGGGCGTTTTTGAGCATTCAAAAGTGCTGAACGAAGGTCCCGTGATGAAGGATGCCATATTGGATTATGTGAAAAAGCAGGACGCATGTTTTACAGCCGAAGGACTGAGCCCCAAGGATGCGCCGCGAATCGAGGCAAGATCCTGCGGCGGAAAGTTCAGTAAATAGCGAGGAAGCGCCGCAGGCGCGCCCGGTTGACTGTGGGCTTCGGAGGGGGGCGGCGCGTATCGATGCCCGGGCACTTACGTCGCCCGGGCGAGATAGCGGCGTTGGGGGGACACTTCCCCCCGCTTTGAACGATATAAACGATGAATGGTCATGAGGACATTATGAAAAGGACAGTTTGTTTGGGTTATCTGTTGGCAGCTTCGCTCGTTTCGGGATTTGTTCCGGCAGTCGCGATGGCGCAGGACAGCAACGATGCGTTTTCGCAGTATATGCTCGAAGGCGTGCGCTATTTTAAAGAAGGACAGACGAATCCGGCCATGTATGAAAAGGCCATCGAATCGTTTGAAAATGCGCGCAAGATCGATGATATTCCCGATATCAATTACAATATTGGCCGGTGTCACCACATGCTTGGCAACTGCCAGCAGGCTGCAGAGTATTACCGCAAGTATGCGTCCGTATCGGATGCAAATGCGGAAGTGGTGAAGAAATATATGGATGCGCTCAATCAGGACTGTGGGGCTGGAACGCTGACGGTGGTTTGTTCGTCGGCTCCGGCAAAGGTGAAGATCGATGCGCTGCCAAGCCTGGATTGCGGCGAAGATACCAAAGAAATCGCGCTTTCACCCGGCACGCACACAGTTGTGGTGAGCGCCGACGGCATCGTTCCGCAGACACAGGCCGTTGTCGTGAAAGCCAATGAAAATGCGGTCGTTTCGTTTACTTTGGTCGCTCCGAAGAAAGAGGCTGATTCCAGACCCAGAGTGATTGAGGGCGCAGCTTTGGTCGATGCCGAGGCTGAAGCATCGGAGGCGCCTGCAAGCGAGCCGGTTGCCATCACGGAAAACTGCGGAGATGATGCGGAGACACCGACGTCTTTGTGGTTCTGGTCGGGATTTGGTGCGGCCGGTGCCGGAACGCTGCTGTCCATTATTGGTGGTGCGGTTTTGGCAAATTCTCACGATGAGTTCGTCTTTTCGACCGGTCGCAATTCCGGTCTGATTACGGTGTATGAACGCGACAAGAGCAAATATGTTGGCGGACAGGCAGTGCTCGGTATCGGCGTTTCGATGACCATTGTGGGCGTGACGCTTATCGTGCTCGACAAATTCGTGTTCAGCAAAAAGAAAGATTCGACGACTGCGCTGGTTGCGCCCGTGATCAATCTTTCACCAGACCTGGCGGGTGCCGGGGTAGCTGTGAGCTTCTAAATGCGTATACTTCCTCTGATGATGGCCGGGGGCTTGTGCGGATTTGCGGCGATCGCACAGGCTCAGCAGCCTGCTGCTGCACCGGATAATCCACAGCCGGTCGTCGCAGCAGACGCCAATTCGCAGGCAGCCGCTGCGGATGTGAATCATGCCGATATTCTGATAAATCAGCCGTTCGTCTCCAAGTCGATGGGCAGCCTGACATTGCCGTTCATGTGGCAGGCCAGTGAGGATGCAGCTATTAAACGCGTGGTCGTCACAGAGCCAAGAACCGAAACGCCGGCTGTTTTGACGATCGATATTATTTCGATTCCGCCCAAGGTTGAAAGCGACGCACTCGCTCAGTCCATTGCCAACGCCATCGCCGGTGATCTGGGCACAACTGCAGAAATCAAGGCCGAAACACTCAATATCGACTGCGGCAAGTCCAAATGCCCCACGATGACGGTTTACCGGACTCAATTCTCGGGTAAAGAAAACCTCGTCGACCGCAATTGTGCGCTTGAACTCGCCCCAAGCAACAAAAAGATGATTGTGCTGTCGATTTGTGCGCATGGCGAGCGAACGTATGCGCCGGATCTGGCCGAAATCCTCAATCAGGTGTTCAGCATGGGGACATGGAAGCTGTAGAATGAAACACATCGCTTTATTAATTCTGTGTCTTGGTTTGTTTTCATCGTGTGTGCAGCCCAAAACTGCACCAGAACCCGTGCAGGATGAAACTCCAAAAGTTCACTGGGAACGCGTGGAGAACAACAAAATTTCATTCATTCGTATGCATTCCGGTGCACCACAGAAAAATACCTATATCAACTGGGAATTGTATAAAACCGACGATTTGAAGGATGAGAAGGGGGCTGCAAAGCAGGTTTGGCGCGTCGATGATAAGGATATTTCATCCGAAGCCGAACAAAAGCTTTCTGAATTGCTGGCGTCTGTGGATGCGGATCTCATCGGGTCGGATGGCATTTATACATGTCGGTATCAGACGAATCAGCCGCAGTATCGACTGGAATTCCAAAAGGACGGCCATCATTATAAAATTATTTCATCGTCCGACTGCCTCAATGCTGCGCCGTTTAACGTTCAAATCGACGATGCCCTGTATCTGCAGATGAGTGGCAGGATCGGTCAGGCTTTGCAAAATGCGCTGCAGTCTGTTGGATCGACGCTCAACGTCGGTGGATCTGAGGCACTCATTCAATTTGTAGATCCTATCACAGTCGAAGGCTATGCGAATACAGGCAGCCAACCGCCGACTGTGTATTATGACAAATTGATGCGGCAGAATACGGAACTCAATGCATTTCTGGATAATGCCCAAAAGCTGGATGAATCCATGCAGCCGCCTGAAGTCGCATGCAATCAGTCCAAAAGCGCAGACTGCAGCGATATTTCCGCCAGATATACAGTTAAGGTCGCTGAAAATGCATTGATCCATCAGAATGTCAAAGTCTCCGGGGACAGTATCTCGTTTACACAGATTCAGCCCGAATTGCTCGAAAGACTGGGTAAAATTCGGGAATCCCGCATGTTCAAAGCGTTTCTGGAATTGCATAAAGATGAAGTCGTCATGCTTACAGCCGACAAGAATCAGGATTGCAAGCTCGTGACAGGACTCGCCAAATTCTTTTCGATTCCTGAAAAGGCAATCAAGGACTTATCGTGCCATACCTGGACGCTCACCGTTAAGGATCAGCCGTCACTGATTTATTATGAAGGTTTGGATGCATTCTGGCCGGAACAGAATGCCGATCATCAGTTCCCGATTCTTGAGCATTACTGCGCCGATAAAAAATTGCCCAAAGCCACCATCCAGAGTATTTGCAAGAAATTCAAGCCGGATGCGGGAACAAATATTTTTGTGCGTACCAACGATAAGGTCGTCAAATTTGTGGTTCAGAACGGGCAGACGATTTTGGCAGAGTAGAAAACCTGTAGATTTCCTGCAGTCCTTTTTTGACGGCTTGCGCCGTAAGCACATATTTTTCGCGGCTACGCGCCGCAGCGGTTAGGGGGCGTGCCACCGCGCACACACCCTAACAACCCCCGCGCGTCTGGGGGCTCTGCCCCCCGCCCCCTGGCTTATTTTCTATGTATTCCTATTGCGTCGCTGAAACGACGTCCTGTCGTTACAGCGACGCGCCCGCCGACGTCGTGTCGGCGGGAGAATTCATGAGCTCATCATGACGGCCTGCGGCCGTAAGATTGGAATCGCACAACCAATGTGCAGGAAATCTATACGTTCCCTGCATTTCTTTATACCCGATACTTGACATTCCCGTTTAATAGCTGTATCAATTTCACAAATGCAACAGGGTTGCATTTGTGGTGAGGTAAAAAATGGCACAGAAATCAAGCGCTGAAAGATTAAAAAAAGCTAATCTGAGCGCGACAAAACATCGCGTGACAGTGCTGAATATCCTGATGGAAGCGGGGCGTCCGCTGTCACATCTGGAGATCCAGGATAAGCTTGAAGGGACAAAGATCGATCGCGTCACGCTTTATCGCATTTTAACGCTGCTCAAAGAAGCATCGCTGATTCATCAGGTGCAGGGCAACGATGGCGTGTGGCGGTTTTGTTCGCACGACGATGAATCGGATCATTGTCCGGGCGGTCATCCGCATTTCTTGTGCGAATCCTGCGGCAAGATGATTTGTCTCACCAACTCAAGGATGCAGCATATTCAGGTTCCGGATGGATTTGCCGTAACACACAAGCAAATGCTGATTCTGGGCGTTTGCGACGTGTGCTGTCAAAAAGCCGAAAAGATTAAAAATGAGAATATTAGTCGCGAAAAAAGGATA
>CAMKRB010000262.1 GCA_946415045.1 uncultured Myxococcales bacterium | reverse complement strand
GCGGCTACGCGCCGCACGCGGTTAGGGGGCGTTGTTCCGTGAACGCCCCCTAACAACCCCCGCGCGGCCGGGGGTGATCCCCCGGTCCCCCCAGCTTTAGTTCTATGTATTTTTTAGTGCGACGCTAAAACGCCATCCATGGCGTTGTACCGTCGCTCCGCCGACGTCCTGTCGGCGGGAGAAATCATGTGCTTATCTGGACGGCCTGCGGCCGTATGTGGCTAATGTGCAGGAAAGGTATAGATTTCCTACAACCCCTTTAATCTCCTGACCAACGCGACAAACTCAGCCCGATACTCATCACTGTCGAGTGACGAGATTCCCTTGAGCTGTTCGAGGACGCTGTCGTAAGTCGCCGTGCCCTTGAATGTCGAATTGTTCAGAATCATCGCGGTAGCAGCGACAGCAGATGCGAAGTTCATATTGTCGCTCATGGTGCTGCGGACGGATGAGGAATTCACCGGCCAGCTCAGTTCTGTACTCACATCGCCATCCGGTTTCTTGTAGCGCAGTTTCACGGTCGCATATTCATCGCTTTGTACAGCCTGTACTTTCTGATACTTCGACGAGGGTTCCGGAACATCTATGGATGAGCCTGTTTCTACAATTTCGTAAAGGATGGTGACCTGATGACCGGCACCGACCTCACCGCCGTCTTTTTTGTCGTCGGCAAAATCCTCAGCATTCAGCTTGCGGGTTTCGTAGCCAATCTGGCGATAGCCTTTGACTTTGCCGGGGTTAAAGTCGACCTGGAATTTCACGTCTTTGGCTGCCACAAATACAGTCGACATGAATTCATCGACGAGCACGCGGCGTCCCTCGCGCAATGTATCGATATAATGATAACTGCCGTTGCCGTAATCGGCCAGAGCTTCCAGGCGGCTGTCCTTATAATTGCCCATGCCGACACCAAGAACCGACAGGAAAATGCCGCTCTCACGCTTCTTTTCGATCAACGCCTTGAGTTCGTTTGTGTTCGAAATGCCGACGTTCAAATCGCCGTCCGTTCCCAGAATGATTCGGTTGTTGCCGCCTTTGATATAATTCTTTTTGGCAACCGCATACGCCATCTTGATACCGGCCTCACCATTCGTCACACCGCCGGCTTCAAATAGCGAAAGGGCTTTCATGATTGTCGCATGGTGATCTCCGGGCACACCGTCGATGATGAACCGTTCTGCACCCGAATAAGTGACGATCGAAATCCTGTCCTGCGCCGTAAGCTTGGGCAGCATAGAGATGATCGATGCCTTGATCAGCGACAGTCTGTCACGTCCATACATTGAACCTGAGATATCGAGCAAGAAAACAATATTGGATGCAGGCCGTTCTTCCTGGCTCAGTTCGCGGGTTTTGGCACCAACCAGCATCAGCTTTGTATCTTTGTTCCACGGACATCCTGCGATTTCCGTTGTGACCGAGAAAGGCTCGCCGGCTTTGGGATTCGGGTAGTTGTATTTGAAGTAGTTGATCATCTCTTCGACGCGCAGCGCCTGGTTTCTGGGTGCCCTGCCTTCGTTGATCGAACGGCGGAATACGGCATAGGATGCCGTATCGACATCTGCGCCAAACGTCGAAAGCGGGTTGGCTGCGGCATTGATAAAGCGGTTGGGATCGTACTGACTGAACTCGTCGGTATTCATCTCAACCGGAACAAGATCCGAACCAGCCGATGGCGGAAGGCGCCTTGAATTTGCCGATGCACCGCCGCCACTGTCACTAAACGAAAAATCGGCTTCCATCATCATCGGTGCAGCTTCCATTTGTTTTTTCGCAGCCCCCTGAGATTTCTGGGCGCTGCTGGGCATTGGAGCTGATTTGGCTTTCACAACAAACGGTTTTCCCCCTGCTGCTGATAATTTGGGAGCGCCATAAGTGTGTCTTTTTCCTTCCAGAAACTCCAGTTCGCCGGCTTCGATATCGGCCAGTGCTTTTGCCAGTTTCTTTTCGACTTCGGGCGTTCTTTCATCTTTTGGATCCCCGGGTTGCAACTCGACTTTCGGCAATTTGATGTCCCATTTATCAGCCACAAGCGGTGCATACACGGGCTGTGTCAGATTGGAATCTACCGGTGCATTGGGATCGGGGATTGGTTCAGGCGTTGGTTCCGGGGTGGCAACCACTTTTCCATCCTGTCCGTCTTCCACAAATTCCGGTGCTGGCAGGTTGACGTCATCATTGCCGCCATTCTGTTCTGCAATCGGCTGCTCAGCAGTGCTGGGCTCCTGCGGGATACTGGAGGGCGAGTTGACATCTTTCACACAACCATTCGCAAATGCACAAATCGTAGCGACCAATATGGCAATGTTCAGTTTTTTCATCGGGATTCTCCTTTACGGGTTGAGATGGCAATTCCCAGGCCCTCGCCGGCCCAAAAAAGGCATCGTGGTTATCACACGGCGCGCAAATGCGCGCCCTGCCTGACGCGTCCAAAGGATGCAATATAATGAACGAGAACTACAAACCAATTATTTCCAAATACATTCCGAAAGCTCCACGCCAGCCAGAACATCACATGATCGAATGACCTCATTGTTGTCCACTTTTGCATATGACAGCAGCATCGTATCGTACAGCCAGGTCATAGCAGAAAAAGAGCTTGTTAATTGCGGCATTTCATAAAGCGTATACCATTCACCGTTTACCAGCTGCTGATCGATGAAAAGCAGATGGTTGGCTGTTTGCGGGTTGGGTTCATCGTCATAGCTTTCATACAGACCTAAATCCTCGGGGAGTGAGACACCCATCATAACGTATGGGCTGCCCTTTTTTGTAATGTAGTATGTTTTGCCATTGATGGTTTCATCTGGTCGCACTGAAATATACTGGGACCCCAGCGCCCCCCATCCATTGGGCAAATTATTCTTACCGCCGACGGCGATGATGTGACCGCCATTAAACGATATATTCAAATTGTCATCGCCATCGATGCCGCCCTGCGTTCCTTTGGCGCCAAGCGTCATAATAGTCGCACCACCAAGAAATACAGAGTACGCGAAACTGATGGTATTGTTCGAATCGATGCCATCATTCATCAGACTGCGCGAATAGATTTGACCGCCCTGAATCTGAATCAGATTACCGGCATTGATGCCGTCTTCGGTTGCCTGGATATAAATTTCACCGTCCGTAATCGTCAGATTGCGCTTAGCCTCAAGACCTTCGGGGGAAAGGGCATTTTCATACCCGGATCCGCGCGGACGTGGGGTACCAGAAGTGACGATATGAATATTTCCCCCATGAATATTGACATCCGGCGTAGGTGCGTTCAGATCCTTATCGATTGACGCCATACATTCATCTATGCAGTCCTGAATGGGATCCCAGTCTTCACACTCATCTTCACATTCATCCTGCTTCGTCCATCCGGCGGTCATGCCCTTGGCATCCGTATTGACCGTGATGCTGCCGCCATATACATAAATTTTGCCTTTGCCCTTGTAATAATCATCTGTGGCAAGACCATCCACTTTGATGCCGCGCCCCTCAAAACCTTCAATCTTATCGTTTGCATTCACATTGAGCGTACCGGAAATCATATTAAACCCATTCACGACTTTGATGCCAAAGCCTTTGTCGTCATATCCGGCTATCTCAGATGCTTCCTTGCGATCGAGGTTGACATTGATTGTGCCGCCGAATATAAACAGTTCATCTTCTGTATAGATACCGGTTTTATATCTTGCATTCACATTGAGCGTACCAGGACCAACGATTTTGATGTGTGAATTGGAATAGATGATCTTCTTTTTTGAAACGGTGTTTCTGTAATAGATACTTTTATTATTTGTCGTGGGACCTGTAATGGTTGAAGTGCCGTTCAGGCGAAGCACGAAACTCTGTGCAGGGGTTACATTCACGTTGTCAATCTGTGAGTAGAGTACGAGGTTGACCAGTTTGACGTTATCCAGAATGATATCCATATTAATATTGTTTTTTGTGGTTATTGCAAAACCGCCGCTCTCTTTGGTGCCAGTGAGACGGATACAGCGATCACTGGTCGAGTTGACCGTAACGAGCGTATATGTAGATGTACTCCCCGCGCTTACCGTAATGTCGGTATCATTGCTGCTTGGCTTGCTTACATCAATACTAATGCATTGAGCGGTGTTAATATCCTGTGGGGTTTCGGGAACAAGAATGGTGCTGTGATCGCCATGGCCTCCTGCATACATGGCAGTACCAAGCCGAGCTTCTTCGGGGATAAGTTCGCAACTATTGTTACTGACCAGGTATAAATCCTTACATCTGGCGATCACACATCTGTTGTCATTACAGAATATTTCTGTAGCATTTGGATGTTCATCATAACAATTGATCTCATCCGGGCCACAACTTTCCGGCGAATCCTCTTTTACACACACATCGTTTTCCAAATCCGCAGAATATCCGGTAACGCACGACACGAGATGACATTTGCCATCATCGCACCGCGTTGTTTCGGCATTGTTGAATTCACCGCTGCAGTCGATGCGATCGACACCGCAGGCTTCGGGGGTATCCTGAACGCAAGTGGTGCCGTCGGCGGCTGTGATGAGTGAATAACCGCTGATGCAGGCATCGGTCACACACTGACCGTTTATACATTTCGCAGATTCAATACCAGCCTTGGGATCGATGCAGATAACCCGTTCACTGCCACATGAATACTCCGAGTCACGATTGCAAAACTGAAGACCATCCGATTCGGCACGGGAATAGCCTTCCCTGCACTCGGAGATCTGGCATTTGCCATCCACACAATCGGCTTTCATCACGCCTTCCGACATGCAGTTGACGTGTTCCTGTCCGCATGCAAGCGTGGAATACTTCGAGCAAACTTTAAAATCGCTCGATTCATACAGATAGTAGCCATCCTCACAGTTATCGATCACACATTGACCATGCACGCACTCAGCCTTCTCCACGCCTTCCTGCTCGACACAATTCTTCGGACCTCTGCCGTCAGGATTGCCGCAGGCTGTGGCGGTGTCTTCTTCACAAATCCTGCCATCGCTCGTGAGGTGATAATCGGTCTTGCACGACAAAATGCGGCATTCTCCGTTATCACATGTACCTTCCTGAACGCCCTCTATATCGTTACAATTCAGTTCCGGATAGCCGCAGTGATCGGGAGTATACAAAGTTTTCGCACACTTCTGGGTCTCGATATCAAAATGCTCGGTTTCGTCACATGGCCGTTCCAGCGTACAACCACACACACATATACACAGACTCACCACAAAACACTTTCTATACATTTGATCCTCCCATAAATCGCACAAAACACCTTGAGATACAGAGTGATATGTAGGTGTTATTCTTACTCATTTTGTCACTGTATCGATTGGATGCTTGCATGCCTCTACTCAAAACCACCAGTAAATGACACCAGTTACATCCATACCTCCTCTATTTTATCAGATAAGGTAGGTTTGTTCAATGACTTTTAGCCTGGGTACGATTTGAGGGGTTACCGCATTTACTTTTGGCATGATTTTGTTCAAGCCCGTCAAGGCTTGAATATCAATAGCCCCCGGCAACGCCGGGGGATGGCGAATGCCCCCAAAAAAAAGGAACGCTGTAGGCGTTCAATATTGAACCCCGCTGGGGTTCTATGGATTAAGGTCATGCTCTG
>CAMKRB010000261.1 GCA_946415045.1 uncultured Myxococcales bacterium | reverse complement strand
GCTTTGCACCAGACCCCACCAAAGGGCTAAGCCCTTTGGAATCCATTACATTGTAAAGGCTTCCTAGTTTACAATCTGCCAGTACCCACAAAAGACTCAATGGGGCCCCTTCCCCATTTCGACAAAACTCTACGTTTTAAGCGAGTTTACTGTGATGTAAGCGATATCAAAGCCATGTTTAAATGCTCTAGTCCTGGACGCACCCCCAATGACGATTACACGATTCTCATATAATAGACCAGGAGCGCAATCCCCAAAAGGAAGACGCCAATCATCACCTTGCCCCATGCGGGGGTTCCGGGTAAAAGGCCTTTGGCCTCGCCTCTTGCTGCGGCGTCAAACCATGCCTGCTGCCGGCGGATTCGTACATTTCTTGAAATCACAACAAAAAGGATGATGCCAACGATCAGCCAGATAATGACGAAAACGCTAACCGACCGGATCTTATCGCCCCTTTCTGCACGGAAGATTTCTTCCGTATAAACCTCATCAGCGTCATTGAAGGTGACGAGCTGGGGATGATGCGCCTGAGCCAGTTTGGCCAGCAGATATTTCTCAAACGCATCTTTTTTGAGGACAAAAAGGGGGGCATCCATGCGTTCGAGCAGATAGGGGGCAATCACAACAGCGTCGTCAAAAGCAGACCTGGTCGTATTCTGTTTGCCCTTGTTCTGGGAATCCAATTCATTGAGCGCATCGATTCTGGCGAAAGTCTGATAAATTGCGCCAAAAACGAGGCGATATTCACTATTTATGCGGACATTCCTGTCGCCGTTCCATACGATGAATGGGATCGTCTGGCTGGGTTCGTCCGGCAGTATCTCCTGAGAATCAAGTCTGCCGGAGGTACTGATTCGAACAAAAAGTATCTGAGGTTCGTTGAATTGCTCATGCCCGCGTTTATTTCCAGAAGATCGCGTGAGACTGTAATTCCGGAACAAATATTCCCCACCATCAGGCTTGAAAAAAGTGGGGTCGGGAAAGGAGAATTTCAGGCCATTCTCGGGATAAACCATTTTACGAGCGATCCAGGCATAGTCTGAGAATACGTCGAGCTTCAGATCCATCAGGGCGTCAGACTTCTCAAGCGCCACTTCAAGCTGCACAGTATTTTTTCCAGCAGACGACGGCAAGTCAATCGCCTGCGGCAAGTAATGACCACCATGGACATCGACATGAATCCCATCCTGAATCGGCACCGGCGTAAACGAGGCATTTAAAACTAAGTCGCCGACCGCAAACCTGAAATCAGACCTGTCATCGATCGTCAGATCAAAAGCAGTGATGCCGGTATCATCTGCCTGGATAATTTTGTGAATCCTGTTTTCCTGATCACCGAGCTGCTCGATTTCGATGTTCCCCTGACATGGACGGCCATGGATGTAACACGCAAGCAGGACTTCGTTTGGTTTTCCCGCCACAAAACCCGATGGCGCGATAACATCCATTAAACTGGCATCTTTAACAGCCTCACGATCCACCCCAAGTGTTTTGAGATATTCATCAGAAAAAGGGGTGATGCCCGGCTTTGCAAAGAAATGGAAACTGTCGCATGGAATGGTTGTGGATTTTATCTCATTCTCGTTCTGCCGTACTGTTGCGATAGATTCATCAATCTTCCTTTGGGGAAGATTATAGAGCTTAATGTCCAGATCAACACATTCAAAACCAAAGTCGCCACACACATATCTGGGACAAAGAGGGAACTCATAAAGCCCCATTTCACGTTCATTCAAATCATCAGTCACAGACGACGATATGCCACCCCCCTTCTCAATCCACCTCATTCCTATTGAGTGATGGTCAAGGGCGTTCTCTTCTCCGGTTTTGCCATCCTTGATATAGGCGACATTCGGATGGGACTGCGACTGAAACGGCGAAAACTGCACGCTGATGTTGTAGGCATCACGCGGTTGGTATTTGGGTAAAAAAACAAATCCGCCCCAAACCACCAGGATGCAGCTCAGTACGAAAAAATAAGCAACTACGATAATCTTTTTCACGGGCAACTCCGGTTACTGTCCAGCCCAGCCTCATCCCCCGGCGTTGCCGGAGGCTATTGATATACAAGCCCCAACGGGCTAATGTACGCCTGAACAGTTACCAAAATCCATCTCATTATAAATAAAATGGTTCAAATTGTTCACGCAATAGTGGTAAAGTATTCGGGGTATTTTTTTAGCCCATCCGAACGAGGGAAATATGAAAAATTGTTTAAAGACAGCATTGATGCTGATTTGCGCGATTGGCGCAGTAGCCTGTTCGTCATCGAAAAAAGAGCCCGAGGCAGCGACTGCGCAGCAGGTAACCGAAACCCAGGAAGCGCTGGAGACAAACGACTATCAGACGATTGTCGACATGATTTACAGCGCGAACTACAAGGGCGCAATCCAGCTGGCGACCGAGGTGATGGATCGCGACGGCAAAAGCGTCGACGCGCTCACGCTGCGCGGTATTGCGAACGCCAAAATGGGCATGCCCTATCCCGCCTATGCCGATTTGCTCGAAGCGGTCAAGATGGATCGCAACGTCGATACGCTCATCAATCTCGGCAATGCCCTGCGCATGAACGGTCTTTGCGACCGCTCGCTCGATGCCTACAAGCAGGCACTGGCACTGAGCCCCAACAATCCCGAAATCCTCATCAACATGACGAATGCCTATATCTGCCTGGACGATACCGACAATGCCAACACGCTCATTCAGATGACGCTGGCGGACTTCCCGGGAGATGCCGTATCCTATACGAATGTGGCCATTATGAAGCATATTCTCGAACAGCATGACGAAGCCCGCCGTGCCGCAGAAATGGCCATTGCTGCAGATCCCTATTATCGCCCGGCATATCAGGCGCTCTACCGCATCTGCATCAGTCAGAAAGACAGCGCGTGCAGGCAGGAAGCCGAAAGACAGCACAACATGCTGCGCGGACAGATTTTCAGAACCAACACAACCAAACGCACGATAAAGTAAATCCGCTATTTGTTCCGGACGGCCAATGCCGTCCCGGAACCTAGCGCATTCTGGTCATCGAATACGACAGCGGCAGGGGAATTTTTGCCCTGAATCCATCGACATCAAGCCACAGAAGCGTTTTGGTCTGGATGCTGTATTCGATGGGTTTTGCAAACCGCGAAGCGACATTTTTCTGGAAAGCAGGCAAATCGGCGTATGGATCGCTGGGTTCAGCCGTCGCCGACTGCATTTCGATCGTCGCCTTGTTGCCGTCATCTGTGGCCACAATCTGTTGACGCATATCGATTTCGTAGCCATAGTTGTCGTCATCGACCCACTGCTCAACCGGGGTGCGTTCCAAATCGATCGACGAAATCAGCGGCACGCCGCCCGATGCGACGAACATAAAGCCGAACGGTTCTGCGTCGTATTTCTGCGTCGGCACAAAATAGCGGAACTCCATGTGCACATCTTCAGTAATCTTGCGGCTGTCGGCGAGCTCGTCGAACATATCGTAAACGGGAATGGTGGCGAGGTAGTGGTTGCCATACACGGTGCCAGTCACCTGCACAGGTTTTCCGTCTATCGTCACGACACCGCGCGCGACCTCACTCTGATACGTCATCAGCCCATATCTGAAGATGTTTTCGCGGGAGTTGCCGAAATAAACGTCACCGGTACCGGGCTTCCAGAATCGCGCCGGAATATCATACGAGAACGTGCCCTTTTCGAAGGTGCCGTCCAGATGGAACAACGCGCCGTCAAAGGTCAGGGTGTAACTGCCGAATCTGAGGTCTAGCCGGTCGCCCGCAGCCTGCCACGAGCCGCTCTTGAAAGACTGTGAAATGCGGTAATCGCCCGTGAGTTTGTCGCCATCATAGCACTGCACATAGCCTTTGACCTTGCCCTCGTTTTTGCTGAATGCAAAGTTCGAAATCTCAAATTTCAGGCGTGCCGAGCAAGGTGCTGTATACAAATAGAACTCCCACTTCTGCGAATATCCCGAAGAACCGGATTTCATCGGAAGCAAATCGTTCACAGTCATCTCTTCGCTGCCAATGGTATATGCCGTCACATCGGCCGCACTCTTGGAACCCAGCGCCTCGATACCAACGGGACCAGCCGGTTTTGCCGCACAGACACTGCCGATTCCCATACACAAAGCCGCCATTAGAGCCGTGCGCAAAAGTGACTTTTTCATAAACAACCCCAAATTTTGTTGAAATATCTTTTGATGATGCATCGGGATGGCGGCTATTTCGGCCTGCGGCCTCAATACGCCCGCCGTGTCCGGCTATTTCGGCCTGTGGCCTCAATACGCCGTCCACCACATTGTTACCGCAAACCATCGCAGCTGTCGCTATTTTTCTTCAACCGTTGACAACCGGAGGGCGACGTCGTAGAGAAAGCGGGAACTCAACGTGTCCCAACGGAGGGACCCATTAAGATTAAGGAGCAAAAAAAGCAATGATTAGTTACAAAGATCTCGGTCTGGTCAATACACGCGATATGTTTGCCAAAGCAGTTGCCGGCGGATATGCCATTCCCGCCTTCAATTTCAACAATATGGAACAGCTTCAGGCGATCATCATGGCCGCAGCCGAGACAAAGTCCCCGGTAATTCTGCAGGTGTCGAAAGGTGCCCGCAACTATGCCAACCAGACGCTGCTGCGCTATATGGCCGAGGGTGCCGTACAGTATGCCAAGGAGCTAGGCTGGGAAAATCCGCAAATCGTGCTCCATCTGGATCACGGCGACAGCTTCGAACTCTGCAAGAGCTGCGTCGATATGGGCTTCTCGTCCGTCATGATCGATGCATCATCACTGCCTTACGAAGAAAACATCGCACTGACGCGCAAAGTCGTGGAATATGCGCACAAATACGATGTGACCGTCGAAGCTGAACTCGGTGTTCTGGCCGGTGTTGAAGACGAAGTTGCAGCCGAAGAATCCCACTACACCCGTCCCGAAGAAGTCATCGATTTCGCGACACGCACTGGCTGTGATTCGCTGGCCATTTCTATTGGAACTTCGCACGGTGCATACAAATTCAAACCCGAACAGTGCAAGCGTGATCCCAAGACCGGTCTGCTCGTTCCGCCGCCGCTCGCTTTCGACGTGCTGCATGAGATCGAAAAGAAACTGCCCGGTTTCCCCATTGTTCTGCACGGATCGTCCTCGGTTCCCCAGGAATACGTCAAGATGATCAACGAGAACGGCGGCAAACTGCCCGATGCCATCGGCATCCCCGAGGAGCAGCTCCGCGAAGCCTCCAAGTCGGCCGTGTGCAAGATCAACATCGACTCCGACTCGCGTCTGGCCATGACCGCAGCCGTGCGCAAAGTATTCAACGACAAGCCCGGTGAATTCGATCCGCGCAAATACCTCGGTCCTGCCCGCGATGAGATGAAAAAGCTCTATATGCACAAGATCATCAACGTTCTCGGTTCGAATGGCAAAGCCTAGTCCGAACGACTTGGATCAAAAAAAAGCCCGGATTTCCGGGCTTTTTTTTCATTTTCAGGCATTGTAGAGATACCCTGCATTCTTTTTTGACGGCCTGCGGCCGTAAGCACATTTTTTTTCGCGGCTACGCGCCGCATGCGGGTAGGGGTGTGCCACCGCGCACCCCCCCTACCGACCCCCGCGCGGCCTGGGGAGAGCCCCCGGTCCCCCCAGCTTT
>CAMKRB010000260.1 GCA_946415045.1 uncultured Myxococcales bacterium | reverse complement strand
CGACGAAATCTGTAGTCGCCATGATGCCGGATGCAGCGCGCGAAATTCCATATCCAGGCGCAAAAGAAATGATACTTGCGGATATCGACGACCGCACGTTGACTGCCAGCGTTATCAAAGCAATGTACGATGAGCTGCCGGCGGCAAAAAAGAAGAAGCAGTAAGATCGTTGATGGTTAGGAGAAGATGATATGGGATACGAGGTCAAAGAATCACTGCCTACGGGACCAGGGTATGATATCAAAATGAAAGTATCCGTGGATGGAACCATTCGATATCTCTATTATGATGAGATCCCGGATCGGTGTTATATCCGTGGCTGGAATGTATATGAAATTGATGTCTGGAATTATAAGAAGGGGAAGCAGGAGCCGTATATTCGATATATTGGTTCGTTTCCCGGAGAGAACTTTAGTCGTGCCAATGAATGGATTTATCAGGCATTGCGGGATGGTCTTTATATTCAGTCAGACTGGGATGTATGCTATGGTGACATCCATCTTGTAGAAAAATTGAAATCATGAGTGAACTTGTAGAATATGCGCGACAGTATAGGATTGGTTATGCATTCAATCGTTAAATCATTATTCATGCTCATCGCTGCGCTGCTGCTGTGTCTGAATGTTCGCCAGGCGTATGCAGATACGCCTTATGATACCATGGGAATGGTATTTGCAAATGCGGATGCCGGTTGGGAAACGATGATTCTTCATGGAAATGATTATGAGAAGTATCATCACGGGTTTTCGACGACCCTTTCAGCAGGAGCCAATGTTTTATGCTTCTTAGGGCTGCAGATTGAGCAGGACCTTGGATTTATTGAACTTCAACGTGCAGAAGGCAGCCCAAAGAAAGAGCGGTTATTCAAAGGGGCAACCCTTGTCACATGCCCACTATTTTCTCCCACCCTTGGTGACGTCTCATCCAGTCTTCCAAATCTTATGGTTCACATCAAGCTAGGTTTGGGTGCTATGTATATGCAGACGCCCAAAGGGGTAAGCAAATCTGTGCAATCATGGTTTGCATTTCGCCCAACGATTGCAGTTATATGGCTTTCGGATACATACGGACATAAAGCGTTCGGCGGGGGTATTGAGTTTGGCTACACGCTGGCATGTTCCGATTCCAATGTGTTTGATCATCGCAAACTCGTTCATTTGTTAAATTTAAAAGCCAAATTTATTGTATCGTTCTGAGAACGATTCATCTGCGCTACCATATAGGAACACTCGCGCTGGTGCAGGGATGCAGAATTGGAATTAGAAACTTCATATAAAATGATTATAATTTTTGTAATGAAAAACTGTACCGCGGGCCGTATTTCGCGTAGCGAAATAGGCACGCGCAAGAGGGCGTATCGGCGATGGTACAGAGACGTGCGGACCGCGTGTCTGTACCATCGCCGATAGCCCGATGGCGAGGCGTATTGGCAATTGAGACGTGCGGCCTGCACGTCTCTTTGCCAATAGCCGAGCGACTTATTCATCGTCTTCTTTATAAATTCTTTTCCAGTCTCCGAGCGCGTCCTCATTGAGATCTTCATGCAGACTATGGCATTGATAATCGGCGATACAGCGTCCATACATACAGGCTTCTCCCTGTTTACAGGTTGAACTGCCGCAGGTGCAGCCATCTTTGCGCATACACTGACCGATATAGGTGTGTTTATATGTATAATTCACTTCATCACTAAAACAGGAAGGCTCCTGATGACCTATCGCCAGAACGCAGTCTTTCATGATGTACTCGCGCGGATCGAGCATGGGATCAAAGCAATCGGTACCGCTATTTTTATATGCGTCAACGGCTTTGACATCGGGCGTGAGATTATTTTCACAAAGCGTGCGTTTGTTATCCCGAATACCGCTGAACATCAGGTGGTGCGTTTTCTGATCCAGGCAGTACTCGCGGTATGGGGTGGTTTCATTACCGCATGGACAGCCCTCTTGGCGTTCACATTGTTTCATCAGACCGCTTACCAGATAGCCATCCTGTTTTTCAAAAGGCTTTGAGGTGAGCGGGTCGATACAGCCCTGATCCGTGCATTTACCAGTTACCGGGCACAGCGCATTATTACAGAAACAGCCCCTGACATGATTGCAGATTTTGCCCGGACTCAGGGTGATGTCGGTGCTGATATCGATTTGCTTGCTTTTGTTGTCAGCTTTCGGTTCTATGTTATGGTCTGCTGACAAATCATCATCGTCATCATCGTCACACTCCCATTGGTCAGAATCACATAAATACTTTTTGCACACAATATATTCGGAGTCGTCATGTCCTTCAAAAGTCCAGTAATTTGTAGCACCGTTTTCATCTAACATACCGGCCAATCCGTCATCACCGCACTGATAGAAATCCTTTCCCGTTTCGCTGGCGACGCACATGGCACCATCAATGGGTTCGTATCCGGCACACAAACAATTCCCTTCGGGCTTGTCACATACAATTTGACCATCTTTACAAGCGTATTTGTCTGAATGGAGCATGAGTTTGTCGCCGCAATACTCTGCTTCAAATCCAGATTCGGTCAAGCGGCAATGGGTATTGGAAAGCATCTTTTTCCCACCGCAGAGGCAGCCTTTACGTTCATCTTTACATACCCATGTTTTGGTTTTTGCGTCACATCGGTATTCTTTTGTATCATTGATGCGGTCTGAGCCGCAGGCAAAGTGTTCTCCCTCTTCATCGATCTGGCAGTCGGCATTTTCGGGAAGCTTTTGGCCTCGGCACAAACATTCTTCGGACGTGCATACTTTGTTATAATACTCGCCGCCAATTGTTTTGTAGGAAAAGTACTGTTCCTGAGCATTCCGGACGGCATATTCTTTTCCGCTTTGAACTGTATAGCAATGCGCGTTATCGGGCAGAATCTGACCATCACACTGACAATTTTTTCCTGGGGCACACACCCATGTTGAAAGTGAATCATGTGCCCCATTTGACCGGGTAATTTCTTTTACGATATAATCATCATGATTCGGTTTTGGATTTAAAATCACGGGTTGAGGGTTTTTATCGAGATGCTCATAGTCAAAATCTATACGCTTGTAATGTGGATAGTTCAGATGACATATCCCGTTCGAACAGAACGAGCCTGCCGGACACGTGGTATCTCCACATTTACAGGAAGGCATCTCTTCACTCCCTGTGCATTTCCACAGGCTATAAACATAGCCATGGCATGCCTCACTTGTATTAATATCGTCCGCTTCTTCAACATTATCATTGTCTTTATAATCATAACTTTCGGACTGAACGCGAACTCTTTTGTAGCCATTGCCTTCGGGTCTGTTTGTATCCATAAAGAAGCTGTTGTTTTTACAGACAATTGCCTGATTGGGTGTTTCAGTTTCATTTTTACAGTGGCAGTTGTTTGATTTCTCGCAATATATGTGAGTTGCACCGCGATCGTTGATATAAGAATTACGACAAATTCCATGTGTACCGCAATCCTCAAGGCCGACATTTTCGAATGTATAATCCCCAAAGCCCTGATAAATCCTGCCGTCATAATAGCAGTTTCCAAAAGCACAGTATTGATTATTACCGCATAAATGCTGACCACATTCGCAATTCGTCGTACTGCAGTATTTCACATTGTCATCGACGGGATTTCGGTTAACACATTCTTCTCCCTGAAGACGCTGTCCTGGAGAACATATCATTAAATACCCTTCACCATGCACATCGGTATATCGCGTGGAACAGCCTTTTGGATCGTAGCAAATCCAGCCATCATTTGTACATTTATTCTCTGACAATTTATCGATAGAGAGTTCATCACTGTGGCAATACACCAGTTTGCCTCGCACGCGTACACCTTTTGGAATACTGACGGTACTGATTTTACCGCTGGTTGTATAATGCCATGTATGACCATCGGGATAAGCGAGTTCCGGATTATAATGATACAGACAGCTGTCTGCCGCACATTCCCAATAATCCCCATTATCCGTGACTTCGCCGGTCTCGATGCGCGTCGGTTCCAGCATCAAATTATACACAAATTTTGTCTTACAACGCCCATCTATACAATAGTCGTCGCGATGGCATACGGTATCGGCGCATGCACATTCTGTCTTTGAACATGGGTCTGTTCCATTGAGGAATTCTTGAGCATTTTCGGCTTCTTCTTTGTTTTGATCGTTGTCCGAACCTTCCTGTTGAGAAACGTCAGGCACTGTGCCTAGCGGTGCAGTTTGAGAGGGATTGGCAATACTTGTGGTATCGTTCGTAACCGTCTCGGTGACTGGCTGCGGCGCAGTTGCAATTACCTCTGGTACATTCGCGTCTTGCGCGGGTTCATTTGCTGCCGGCTGCTGCGTGTTTTGGACATTGCAGCCGACAGTAGAGACCGTGATGCCCATGCACAACATCATGGATGATATCCGGGTTATTTTTGAAGAAAGAACGCGTTCTGAAAACAAAACCATTTTGGAATGCAACATGGTTTACTCCGGTTTGAATACAAATTACGCACATGGGCTTGGTTAGTGAAGATGCTGAATCGGCTCTCATTATCCAGTCTGCCACTGACCAACAATAACGTATAACGACGCATTTGTCATGATTATTTTGCCGAAATCACAATCGTGTGGTGAAGTGGCAGGACGCAGCGCGGGCCGTATTGAGCACAGCGAAATAGGGGCACGTGTCACGACACTTGCCAACCGTTGCGACACCTGCCCTTGCCAATAGACGATCGACAAAACAATGAAATGTCGAGTTGCACAAAGCGCAAAAGCAAGTTATGATTGCAGAGGGATTGGTGGTAAACTGATATAGGATGAATGGCAAATGTGATGACGTTTTTATATTTAATTACAGGATTTATCGTCGGCATGGGGCTGTCTGCGCAGACGGGGATTAACGGACGTTTGCGCAGATCGCTGGGATCGCCATTTTTGACGTCGTTTGTATCTTTTATTATCTCGACGATTTTTATTTTTGTATGGGTGTTGATACAAACGCGATTTTCGTGGGTGTCGCTGGATTTGTTCGATGAACAGCCGTTCTGGATATGGTTTGGCGGTCTGTTTGGATGTATCTTTTTGACGGGAAATATATTGCTGTTTCCAAAACTCGGCGCTGTGCAGACCGTAATATTTCCCGTGCTTGGGCAAATCATTGCCGGGTCTTTAATCGATGAATTCGGCTGGTTTGGTGCACCGGTTTTGCCGATGGACTGGCACAAAATCGCTGGATTGATGCTCGTTTTGGCTGGCGTGATTGGCGTCGTGTATTATTCACACAATAAGCGGGGCATGAAATCTGGCGATCTAAGAAAAGATGGTGGCCTGTCCTTATGGTTTTGGCGCATTCTTGGAATCGGTACAGGCGCATGCAGCACCCTGCAGATTACGATCAATGGCCAATTGGGACTCGTGCTGAAATCTTCGGTGAATGCGGCACTCGTTTCGTTTATCGTCGGGTCTTTATCTCTCTTTTTGATGGTCTGTGTACAAAGACCCGAGTTAAAGATTGGTAGGCCTGATGGTGCGAAAAATCCGTGGTGGATGTGGCTGGGTGGCTTTTTGGGGGCCTTTTATGTGATTGGCAATGCCTGGATCAGTCCTCAAATCGGGACGGGGACTGCGGTTGTAGTGGGACTGCTCGGGCTGATGAGCGCCGGTTTGCTTATCGATCAGACGGGAG
>CAMKRB010000259.1 GCA_946415045.1 uncultured Myxococcales bacterium | reverse complement strand
TTTACAGGCTGAGTTTTTTACGCCAGGCCTCGGCCAGATAGAGCTCATCCGGCGTATTCACACCCATTACTTCGCCGGGATCTTCAGCAACCACGGGGTTCACCGGCATGCCTTCCTGATTGGCTATGGCAATGATATCGGTAAAATAGTATTCGCCTGTGTTGTTGTCGTTATTGATTTGCGGCAGTGCGGTTTCGAGAAATGAGAGCGGCACGCTGTAGATACCGGCGTTCACTTCTTTAATCGCGATTTGTTCGGGGGTGCATTCATTGAATTCAACGATGCGCGAGACGTGGCCTTCGGCGTCACGGACGATTCGACCGTAGGCTGCCGGTTCGTCGCGGACCACAGTCAGGCACAGCAACGACTTTTGGGCGCGCTTGAGCATGAGCTTTTTCAGCGTTGCAGCCTGGATATTGGGCAGATCTCCAGGCAGAATAATCGCGTAGCGGGCTTTGAGCTCTTTCATCTTGTCGAGGGCTGAACGCACGGCATCTGCCGTACCCTTGGGCTCTTCCTGGACGGCAATATGGATATTCAGCGCGTGACCATCACGGGCGAGGTGCGCACGAATATCGTCCGACAGCAGACCGACGACGACGATAACATTCTCGATGCCGGCCAGCTGGCATGCATCCAGCGTCCAGTCGAGCATGGAACGATCTGCAACTTTATGGAGCGCTTTGCATTGCATGGAGTGCATGCGCCGGCCCTTGCCTCCTGCGAGGATGACTGCGACAACATCTTTCATGGAATTATCCTACTCTTCATAACGCGCACTTGATGTGCATGTTTCGTGGACATATATGGCAGACAAACACGGCAGCGCTGGTTTTAGACGATGATAAATCCATGCTGCCAGGATTTCTGAAGTCGGGTTTTCGAGACCATCGATCTCGTTGAGATAATAGTGATCGAGCACGTTGTGGAGCGGCTCCCAGGCCTTGGCGATATCGTTGAAATCCACCACCATGCCGGTGTGCGGATCAATTTCACCGGTCACAATCACATCAATCTGGTAGCTGTGACCATGCAGCCGGCTGCATTTGTGGCCCTCGGGAACATGCGGCAGTCTGTGGGCCGCCTCGAATCGAAATGTTTTGGACAATGTTACTGGCATATCACCTCCAACAATAATTATACCACGATTTTACACGCCCCGTGCATTGGGATCCCAAATAATTTTTTGAAGCTGCAGATTGAGTCGTATGGGCAGATGGGATTCGCAGATCCACGATGCAAGATTTGCGGGATCCTGTTCCCCCCACACCGGCGAAAAATGGATGATCACCTGATGAAATGCGCTGTATTGATGTAACTTGCCAATACACCAGTCGAAGTCTGCACGATCCGCAACGACGCATTTGATTTCGTCTGTCGAACGCCATTGCCCTGCATAGCCGCGCCAAATCTCTTCGTTATGAATGGTGCCGCTTTTTGGAGGCTTCAGATCGATGATGCGGTGTACCGCAAGGGGCACATCGTCCAGCGGCAGAGATCCGTTTGTTTCGAGCAATACGGTATAGTGCCGCTCGATCAGACGGTTCATCAGATCACAGACATCATCGTGCTGGCACATTGGCTCTCCGCCGGTGATTTCGACCAGATCACAATCGAATGATGATACTTTGCTGATGACATCGTCGATCGACATGTCGCAGCTTTCATCATAGGCATAGGTCGTATCACACCACCGGCATCGCAGATTGCATCCCGACAGTCTCACGAAGACACACGGCTGGCCTGCAAAACTCGCTTCGCCCTGTATGGAACAGAAGATTTCGTTGATTCTCATACCAGAACGTCTGCGATGGCTTTGACGCGGGACAGTTCGACCGGGTTCCGCCAGTTGCCATCGACTTTAATCGAAGTGCCAACGATAAGGCCGTCGGTTTTGGCTGCAAAGCGGGCGGCATTCCCGACTGTAATACCGGATCCAATCACAACCGGAAGTCCTGCCGGCCGCACCTGAGCGACGTCTTCGAGATGTGCTTCACATCCCGTCGAAACACCGGTGACGATGAGCGCATCTGCGCCGCAGAACGCAAATCCATGCGCCAAATCTTCAAGTCTGGCATCGGATGTGATCGCGTGGCAGGCATGCTTCTTTTGTACATCGGCCCAGACTTTGACCCTGGAACCGATGTGTTTCCTAAAACGCAGAACTTCTGCAGCCGATGCGTTTATCAGGCCTTCGTCGGCAACATGGGCATACGCAAATGCTTCGGCACGGATGAAACTCGCGCCGGCACACGATGCAACGGCCATGGCTTCAATATTGGCTGCCGCAAGCACCTGAACGCCAATGGGCAGATCAAAGCGCTGGTGGATGCGATCGACTGCAATCGCCATCGCCGACACGATCTCCGGACCCACATGGCCATTCAGATACGGTAAATCCGTCATGTTCTCGACCAAAAGCGCATCACATCCGCCAGCTGACAGCGTCTCTGCATCGCGCATGGCGCAGTCCAGAATTTCTGCGAAAGACAGCGAATGCTCAGGGGTTCCCGGAAGCGCACGCAAATGAATCATGCCAATAAATGCGCACGCGTGTTTTTGATTTTCGAATAATTGCATTTTGGGGTCCTGTTATTGCTCAGTCATTAAATCTGGTGGCACGGCTTCGAATATCGATTCCAGTTCCTCGTCGGCTTCGGCTTCCGGATGCATGCCGCAGGTCGATCGGCGACGCGGGACAAGCAGTGTGCCACCCGGCGTATAAAGCGACGGATCATATCCATATTCTAACGGATTGGATGGATCCGGAATGTAGAATGCCATCGTATCGGCTTCGAGCATCAGATGCAGACTGTCTTTGGGCGGACAGCATGGTTCATACGGCATCTTCTGATTTCGCCGGGCATAACGCGACCGCATGTTCGCCAGCGTTTCCGGGTTGCATTTGCGCCGATACATTTCCTGAATATAGAAATTCATTGAATTTTGCAGCCATTTGTCGAGCGCCGGCTTCTGGCGATGGATTGCGCCGCGTCGCGGATTCGGAATAATCGCCATCAGAAATGCGCATTCTTTCAGCGAGAGATCGATGCTGCGCTTGCCGAAATAGTATTTGGCAGCTTCCTCGATGCCATAGATCTCGGGGCCAAACTCGATGATGTTGAAGTACAGCTCCATGATGCGCTGTTTGGGGATGCGGATGACCGATTCCATCAGCCAGGTATAGAGCACTTCCTGGGCCTTGCGAGATATCGATTTGGTGCGGTCGAAATACAGATTCTTGATGAGCTGCATGCTGATCGTCGATGCACCCCGGCTGAAACTGCCGCGGCTCACATTGCGTTCGAGCGCAGCTTTGATCTGCATCGGGCTAAAGCCTTCATGCGTAAAGAACGTCCCGTCTTCGGTCGTCGTGATGAGCTGAATCAGCCATGGATTCAAATCTTCGAATACGACCCAGTCCGGATAGCTTGCACGGATATCGTCCGCACCCATGCGCGGCGTATAAACCGGGTAATCTCCCCGCCAAATCCCGTATATGGACGGCGGAATCGTAATCGTGTGCTCATTCAGCGCATTGGGATCGTTGACGTGCAGCGACATCCCCGTATTCAGCGCCTGAATGCTCTTGTTCACCGGCCAGTGGGTTACCGCAAAATCCGAAGATTGCGTGATATTGAATTTGTGCTGCACTTCCGAAAGGCTGTTCAGATAACCGTTTGCGCTGAAATCAAATCCCAGTGTTCCTGCCCATTCCAGGCCATCCAGATCGTTTCTGAGTGCATGCGGCACAGCCTCAAATATCTGCTGCATCTTTTGATCCGCTAGCACCGAATGCAGTTCAAACTGCCACGATTCGGTCATCTGGGGCACATGCCCTGCACTGCGTTCCCGCGTCTTGCGATAGACTTTTTCCAGTTTCAGCGAATTTTCCAGCCGTACATCCCCCGATTCCAGGACGATCGACCTGAAATCGTAGATGTTGTTTTTCATGTTCGCCGCAATATCAAACGTCGCTTTTCCGCTCAGTTCAACCGGATCCCGGCTTATCGCATCGCTCGAAAACCGGAACTTGTCCACTGCAAATGCGCCATCCAGCGTCAAATCGTCTGTTTTGAGGTTATAGTAAAACCCCACATCCAGGCTGGATGTATCGAAATCCACCTTGTCTGTGGTCGCCAGAATCTGCGCCAGTGCGACTGAAACTGCAAAACCGTCGGACGCATTCTCCGATGCAGATGACAATGCCCCGAGCACTTCCAGCGCATTCGTATCCTTCTGATTTTCGAGCTTCTTCGCATGCTGCCTGGCCTGATAGACTTTCAGTGCATCGGTGCTGCGAATCTCATGGATTTCCAGCTTTCCGCGGGTTTCTTCCGATTTCATCTGATACTGGCCGTCGAGCGAAATATCGGCCTCAATCGGCAGCGTCGTATTCAGTGAAATCTGATAGTCGAGCACCTTCCGGATGCTGCGGTAACCAATCTCGAGATTGATGTGATCGATGGCCCAGTCGGTCGCCGGCATTTGGCGCAGATCCTCGACCACTACTTTGCCATCGGTGACAAACATGCGCTGCGAAAAGAAATGATCTTTTACTGATTTGTTCTTTTTGGGGGCAGCAGCCACATTCTCCGCATTCTCTGCGGCTTTTTCGACTTTTGGAGCACTCTTGAAGCGATTGGTAATCGCCTTGCCCAGGTTCATCAGCGTGGAACCGTCGTCGGTAAGATAGTCGTGGATTTCCGGCGAAACGAGCTCGACTTCTTTCAGGTAGACGCCGCTGACTTTGGTCGGCGGCAGGGTCATCAGGCGCGCCCGGGCGGATGCAGCCTGAACCAGCATGCGATCCTTTTCCGCGACCTTGAGTTCCGACACTTCAAATGTCGACGGCAGACTGAATATCACGTTATCAAATGTCACACTGGCGTTGCCCTGTGTGAGCATCGCCGGCATCGTTCCGGCTTCGGATTTGGGCGCACTCAGCGTAATCCGGCCCTTCTTTGGGCTTCGGATGCGCCCGCTCAGCGCCGACCGATACGTCGTCGGCGTCCCGGATTCGACGAGCAGCGCAGAAACCGAACCGTCGACCAGATACTCCACATCATCCGTCATTTCGGTCGTCACATGGATGTTCTGGGCCGAAACCGCGCCGATCTCAAAATCGTCGGTCACCCGAATCGGGTCTGTGGTAATCGCCACAGACGAAATCTCAATGTCGGGAAACGGCGTAAAATACCGCTTCCAGGCTTCCTGTTTTGGCACAGCAGCCGGGATCGCCGCATCCACCACTGGCTTGGGCTTGATCATTCGAATGATATCATCGAAGTTCGTCCCATCCTCGCCACGGCGCAGCGATACATTCAAGTCGCCCACAAGCACAGACGCAATGCTGAAATCGCCACCAATCGGCAGTCCGCTCAGATAAATGCTGACATCATCCACACGAACGCCGATCTTGCTGGGCTCGTTCACATCCGAAACGGTCAGGTGACCGACATGGATCCCCGTCAGCCCCGCCATTCTGACGTTTTCTGCTTCAAACGTCCGGCCCGTCTTCTCCTGCGCCTTGCTCAGGGCTTTGTCCAGTTCCCGCGAAACAATGCCGGGAACGACGACAAACCACCCCACCACAAGCGCCACCACGATGACGCCCAGCGTAATCAGGATGATCAGGCGAATCCGTCTGCTGTCCAGCGCCATTGCTATG
>CAMKRB010000258.1 GCA_946415045.1 uncultured Myxococcales bacterium | reverse complement strand
ACGTTTACGATTAATGGTAAAGACAAAACTACCAACTATATCATGCTGGATTTTTTGGTGACCGAAGAAACAATTGCTGATAATACAGACATAAAAATATCAGGTGGCGCTGATATTAAGTCTTCTGGCAGAGATGTTAAAGATGGATATGATAGATTTGTTAAAAATATTACAAATTCCAACAGCAAGTATGACCTATCATCGGAAATACAATTCTTAAAAGAGGATTATGGCCGAATCATATGGACCCTTGATGAAAAAGGTTCATTGCCAGATATTCAAAATCTAAGTGTTAATGTTTATGGGGCAGAAATTGACTTTTCTGTTGATTCCTCCTGGAGTTGTACTGACGTGTCCGCCAAAGAAGTTTTCGAAAAGAAAAAACTCGTTCCTGGTGTTAGAGCACTAGTGCTTACAATTGCCAAAGCAAAAGACAGTGTTGATGACATTAAGAAAATTATTGCTTCAGGAGTTGACGTTAATGCAAAAGCCACCTTTGGTGATACTGAAACAACGCCGCTTGACATGGCAGTGACGAAAGGCAATATTGAAGTCATCAAGGTACTCATCGACGCCGGGGCTGATGTTAATGCACGTATTAAATCTAAAGGTGATAATGGTGAAAGAACTCCGCTTGGCACTGCAGTGCTAATGAAGAATATCGAAGCTATCAAGGTACTCATCGACGCAGGGGCTGATGTTAATTTTAGATTTAAATCTGGAGAAAGTGAAACTACGCTACTCTTCGCTGCTGTGTTTTCTGAAAATGTCGAGATTGTCAAATTATTTATCAATTCTGGAGCAGACGTTAATGCAAAAATGAAAAATCAATATGGAGAGTTTACGCCATATGATGTTGCGATGAAGGCGGGCCAATTCGAAATAGCCGACATTATTCGCGCAAAAATGGGTGATAATGCACAAGCGCCTACACAGGATAAGGCTGATGATAACATGGCTGAAACTGCACCATCACCATCTCAAAATGCTGGGAATGCACAACCCTCCCTTACTTTTGTCCGAGATATCACCTACAAAAATCAGAAGAAACCGAGCTGGATCATATTCAAGGATGGTCAAGATAGATTCTGCGCAGTCGTTACCAGTTCCAAATATCAAATACTTCAGGAGACGAATTATTGCATTCCCTTCTCCGGAAATGATGATGATTTGAAGGATTCTTTTGCCGGTAACCGCATTGCGGAAATCGATTATCCAGAACACAAACAGTGTAAAAATGTGAAAACTCAAAGTGACAATGATTATTGTAATAGGTTTTATCAGGCATTTATTCAGATGGCAACACGTGAAAACTTCGTCAAACTCAAAGACCTCTGTCAGTCAGACGAGGATTTAAAAAAGTACTGTGAATATATGAATTAACCTTTTGTTAAGTACTGCGTTTTATAGATATTTGCCCTTGCGCAACGATAGCGAGGGCGCGGCGGCGTATCGCGGCAATACGGCTCGCATGGGCCGGCTATCGGCTGCGCCGATACGCCGCCCGCACCGCTGCTATCCCTATGGGATACGCTGCGGTTCAAACGCTTAAAACTCAATGACGTGTTTATCATAATCCTCAGGCTTTAAGATTCTGTGTTCCAATGGACCAGACCTGCGTTTTCCTTGCATTGACAGGCTTATTTTGTGCCAATGCCCCTGAACCGGTACAAATTTGGCACAACCATTTATGGTATTTATTCATCCCGATTTAAATATTCCTTGATTCCTTCTATTGCTTGTCTGGCATCATTTAACCCCATTTCATAGAGTGCGCCAAGCTTTTCCATATCGGTTTCGAGACGTCCGACAGTCACTGGCTGGGATGGCGCAATCACAAAGATGCGGCCTTCTTTCTCGAGCTGATTCATGCGTTCACAATCATCATTATAATGCTGATTGTTGTTCGAAAGCAGTTCGGCTAGCTCTGGGTACTTTTTATAGAAAATTTTGGGGATATGCGTTGATGCGAAACTAATCTTCTTACGATAATCCCTGGGCCTGGTACGAATGACGACGATTTTCTTGTATCCTTGATCCAGTGCCCACTGATAGGGGACTTTTGTGCAACAGCCGCCATCCAGATAATGCTGGCCATCGATCTCTACCATTTTTGAGACAAATGGCATCGAAGCAGATGCACTGATTGCGCGATAAATATATTTTATATCCGTCCCTTTTTCATTCTTTTCAAAAATAGCCAGTTTACCGGTTTCACAATGCGCAGCCCCGACAAAAAATCGTCGTTCGGGATTAAAAAAGGCTTTTTCATCCAAGGGCTCAGCGGCGCTCAATGGACCAAATAGATAATTAAAGCCAATGACACTCCCCGTTTTTCGCCATGGCTTGAATCCTACATAATTTTTATCCAGCCTCGATCCGAGATTGATTCTGCCCGTTCGTCCAATCTGGCCGGATAAATACGATATGCCGTTCAACGCACCAGCAGATATACCGATGGTACTTTCAAAATTCAGATCGGCCTCCATCAGAGCGTCACATGCGCCTTCACCATAAACTCCGCGAAATGCACCGCCTTCGAGCACGAGACATCCCTGGACGATTTTGTCCGAAGCATGCCCTGTCGGTAATGAATCAATCTTTGAATACTTTTTAATCTTCATCACTCTAAATCCCCTTATTTGTTCCGAACAGAATGAAAGACCAACGCTCTCCCCCTCGCTTTTGGAGAGGGGGCCAAGGGGTAATGCCTGAATTATCCTTTTTTCATCAAATCACCGCCGGCATTCCAGGCCTGACCGACTTTTTCGCCCGCGACATAATACCCATGCTGGAACTGGTCGAAAATCAATGCATTCAGTTTTGTCGGATCTACTTTACCATTGTCCGACAAGACATTTTCATCGGCACAAACATTGACAATTTTACCAATGACGGCGAAGAGATGATCGGTTTGTACGATTTCGGCGAGTTCACATTCCATAGCGATGGGAAATTCGTCGATGATCGGGGCATTGACGAATGTACTTTTGGTTGCGTGCATGCCGGTGCGTTCGAATTTATCATTGATTTTATTGCCGCTGGCAATGCCAAAGAAATCGGCTTCTGCCATGTGTGCTTTGTCGGCCAGGCTCACGGTAAAAGCTTTGACTTTGCGGATGTTTTGCGTCGTTTTGTGATCATCGTCGATAATCAGTGCGATTTTGTCCATATCGCCAATCGTGCCCCATGCTGCGTTCATGACATTGACTTTGCCGTTTTCATCATAAGCGGCAACCATCAATACGGGCATGGGAAACAGTGCTGGAAGTGAACCGAGTGACTTTTTCATGCTTTTTCTCCTTTTGTTTAAAGCATCAAATATTGGGAAGATATGGGGCGTTGCGGGGTGTCCCCGCACAGGGGGTAGCCGCGTATTGAGCTGCAGAGACGTGCGGTCTGCACGTCTCTCAGCGAAATAGCGGCGCAGGGGGCTTGCCCCCTACAAAACGATCTATTATTTATTCTTGCTATGTCCGTTTGATTTTACCCAATCCCGCACTTCCTGTTCGGAATCTGCCGTTTTTGTTCCACGAATGGAAAGCGGTTTTTCGATAACTGTAGATTTGGGAAACAGTTTTTTGATGGTATTCATACTATTGGCACCATCTGATGACCCCTGATGCGAGAAGAAGGGTACTATCGTTTTGCCGCTGAAATCATATTCTTCGGCAAACGTCCATACGGCCATCGGAACATCGTACCACCACACGGGAAATCCAATATAGATGATATCGTAATTCTTAATAGCTTCGGCAGGAATATGAGTAGAAAGCTCCGGGCGAATGCCCTTTTCGAGCTCTTCTTTGGCGCGTTCGGTCGTCTCTGCATAGTCTTTTGGGTATTCATCTTTGACCAGAATTCTGAACAACTCGCCACCGGTTTCGTCGGCGACCCATTCCGACAGCGTTCGCAAATGCCCAGACCACGTCATATAGGCCACCAGCACCTTGCTTTCGCCTTTTACGGTCGCCTCTGGCTTGTTATCGGTCGGCGTGCGCGTCGCACAAGAAGTCAGACAGAAAAACAGTGCAGCGCCAAGCACCACAGCAAAAATCGTCAACCATTTTTTCATACATACTCCTGTCACGGGACCATACTCAATGCAGGCTCCCAAGCAATGACAATACTTCGAGAGCCGTTAAAGTCAAGGGTTATTCAATATCCATTTGAATTATCTTCGTAATAGCACTACCATTTTGAATTTATTTTGCAGGACGGATTTCTGCATATCCATTCCAGGCAAAAAGCGCAATTTCTGCTTCATTACCATAGACTTCGTCGACGTTACATATATATAGGTAGTGGTCACCAACTTCTACAAATTCCTTGAGTGTACACAAAATCGCAGCGCGAGTGTGAACGGGAATCTGAATATCGCTGTCGGATATATGCTGAAGTTCTATGCCCAATTTTGTAACCTTGTCTGTCGTTCGGCCTGTCGCCGTTCCGCATCCCATGACTTCTTTGGCAAGCGCCTCACCCGGGATCGTCAGAATGACTTTCTTGTTTTCGCGTGTCATTTCGCCGCTATATGAGGATTTCATCATGGCAAATCCAATCATTCCCGGATTAAATGACAGATAGGTCCACCACGAAACCGTGGCGAGGTTAGTCGTGCCATCGGCTTTTTTGGTGCAAACCAATGTAACAGGATTTGGGGAGGTGAGTTTGGAAGCCTGCGGCAAATTAATTTTATTCATGATGATTCTCCTTATTATCTCTGAATCGTATTGGAATTCTGGTTATATGCCTTTGCAACGCATTTCCATTCGTCATTCATCTTGAGCAGCAGCAGATAATCGGTAAAATCGATGCGATTTCCCCAGCCTTCTTCGAGCACGCGGACGACAGCGAGTGTTTCTTCGAGGGCAATGACATCGACGCGAGCCTTAAAATGATCGCCGCCGGGGACGGTATCGACATTGTGATAAAACTGTTCAATAGAGCCGTGTTCGAGCTTGTTGTCCAAATAACCGAACAGCACGGCCTCATCGATAAACAGCTCACGTGCATATTTGCTGTTGCCCTCGGCGACGCTTTTCACGAATTTCATTGCGGCTTCCTGAACGGCTTCGTACTCTTTTAATGGTGCTCTCATATCATTCTCCTTTATTGCCATATTCCTGGCTTTTTGAGTGGCCATTGCCCATCAACGGCCTTTACGAATTCACTTTTAACGTGTATAACGACAAACAACAAGTACGCACAATTAAGTGCGATACTTTCATTAATGACAGATACTATCCATAAGTAAAGTATGGGGCATATCATGGAAACCACAATCAACCCAAACATCACCATAAAGATCATCGAAGCCGCCAAAAATCGACATATCTGTGAAGAAAGCCTGGTTTGTACAGGATTCAATTACACTTTATCCCTCATCAGCGGCAAATACAAAATGACGATTCTCTATACTCTTATGGAGTTTGGAGTTGTTCGTTTTAATGAAATGAAAAAATACATCGGCACGATTACATACAAGACGCTGAGCTCTGCGCTTAAAGAGCTGGAAGCAGACGGTCTTGTTCATCGCGAGGAATATCCTCAGATTCCTCCGAAAGTGGAATACAGCCTGACAGAACGCGGGCAATCGCTCATTCCCATTTTGGATGCACTCTGTGAATGGGGGGATAAACACAAGTTATAATAATCTATTACATATTCAGTATTTCCAAAACATCTGGAT
>CAMKRB010000257.1 GCA_946415045.1 uncultured Myxococcales bacterium | reverse complement strand
GCCTATGCCTGCGGCATACGGCCTGCGTGCTCGCCTAGAGGCGTTCCACGGAACGTCTCTACGGCTCGCTGGCGGCGTGCTATTTGCGGTAGAGACGTTCGGATCGCGCGTCTCTAGCCGCAAATACGCCGCCGCACGCCCGCTATGTGCCCGATCTGCGGTCTGCGCGATACGCGGGTGGTTAATTAATATTTTACCCATACTGCGGGACGAACGCCTACATCCGTCTTGTCGACGCCATAGCAAAGATCAATCTTGCCATCGTCTTTGACACGTTCGACACAGGTGTGGCGATCGCCCGGTGACCGAAGCCACCAGTGCGTCGTGCACTGCGCATTTGCGCATGTGTTATCCGTCCCATTGGTGTTGTCTACCCAAGCACCGTGCTGAATGGCATACGTCGTGGCCTTTGCCATGAGCGACTCGGCACTTCTCGGCCCTGTTCGCTTCGCTTTAATGGCGTCATCCGCGAAATATGCCTTCTTGTTGGCATCTGATTCTTGCAGCAGGAAAACCTTGTCCTTCGCGTCTGCACCGCCTTTGGGAAAGACATAAATTCTGACAATAGCCTAACCATTAAGTTTGAGACACTCCTGTCTTAGGGAAGGTCTGAATAATTTGCCAGTTTGTCACTTTAGCATTTTTCAATCCTTAGTTTTTTCGCGGGCGTGACGCCCTCGTCCCCAGCAAGGTTCTGCATTGTTCAGAGATTCCTTAGGCCTTAGTCCTTCTGCCTTGTCACGCTTCAAACACTAAGCTTTAGAAAGACATACAGGTTGATAATGAGTGAAAAAAAGTGTTATAATGCACATAGTCCGAAATTCCGTGTTAAAGGCGGTTTTCGCAGATTTCATTTTAGTATGGGATCAGATCGTACCAACAATAATGCTGTTTTTAGTTGGACAGCAATGATCATAACTTTCTTATTTCACTTAATGGAGTTGTATATGCACACACAATGCCCCCCCCCCCAGATCACACTAACCTACATCGTGTCAAACCGCACGTATTCCTCATCTTATTAGCGATTCTGGTCTTCATGGCACTATGTCCCTGTTTGGTTTATGCCCAGGACAGCGTCAGCGAACTCGACCGCAACGTCAATGCTTCGGGCAGAGAACGAACCGGCGTACCAGCCCGTGTGTTCAGTGAAATCGGGATGGGGTTGGTCGGAGGCCTTGTGTCGGGTGGAATTTCTGCGGGAGTTTTTGCAATAAGTCCTACTCCAAAGCCACCTTCTCACCAGCATGTTTTATTTTTCACTCATGAGTTGGTTACTCCTGCGCTCATGGGAGGGGGCGTTCTGCTCGGTGGTTGGCTAACGGGGGGGAGAGGAAAGGCCTGGGCTCCTTTTGCAGGAGCATATATCGGTGTCGCGCCTTTTTTGGTGTTTCATTTGATATCTGTCATTGCGGAGCCAGATAAACCAGTCGTTAAGAGCGGATTGGATGGAATGTTTGGTGCTGCGTTGTACTGGGCAGGAGTCTATGCGATTGCTCTGACTGGTGCCATTATTGGCTATGAAATATCCGAAAAAAAAGAAACGGATCGCCTCAAATCCCAGCGCAAGAAAATGATGCAGGAACCGGCGCAAAAGTCTGAGCCTATCATGATTCAGTTGTTTTCAACGTCGTTTTAACACTGCCAGATAGCGAAGGTGTGCATATCACCGGGCAATCCGGCGCATGTGCCCGCAAGGCATCGTGCCGAAAGCCGTGCGTATTTCTCTTGCAGAGAAGTGTCGCGTCACGTCTTACAGCGAAATCGCACGGCTCTCAAAAGATTAAATATATGAATGATTTGGGGCTTCGCCGCTGTTACTATTCAGCTGTGGAAAAACACTTTTACACAACTTTTTAGATTATCACAAACTGAGCATTCATAATGGGTTCCGTCGTCTTTTGTATGAGATAATCGTTAAGGATTTTGTTTGAGAACAAATCAATACATATTTATTTCATAGTATCACCTCAAGTTTCGCATCCCAAGAAATCAAGCATTTGGCTATGATGGTATGAGAATGTGATATAACAAGCACGCTGAAAGCGTGCAAAGTCGTGCCGATTTAGGTGAACCCGCATCAGGTTTCGCGCGGCGTATTGGTGCGAGGTTTTATGCCAGCACCAATAGCCGCGCGCAAAAGGCCGTATTTGCGGTGATGAACTACTATTTTTGTCAGGTTTATTCCACTGACGTTGTAGAAATAGTGATCTCACCGCAAATAGGCCGAAATGCGGCGCGTATCCCGCAGGGATAGCGGCGCACCAAAATAATATTTATGGTGAAGCTCGCAGTCATACTGTGATATAGGTCATTATGAATTCCGTGCATGGCAACAGGAAGGTCGTGCAGTGCCGGATCTGGTGTCGTGATGGCGGAAGTGTGATTCTGAGTGTCTTTGGTGGTTTTGATAATCTAAAAGACATTTGTGCTGAGGGTTTTATGAAAAAGCTAATCATGATGGTATTGGGAGCGAGTATGATGGTTTCGTGTGCGTCGGCGTCGAATCAGGGGGGGGCGGAGTCTGCGGGTGCAGCGAGCCAAAGCGAATCGAAGGCGGTTTTGGCGGCGGCGCCGGATAATCGACCTGGGGCAGATGTCGATGAATTGTGGGGCGAGAAAGTGCCTGATCCGTATCGCTGGCTTGAGAATGCGACAGATCCTGAGGTTAAGGCGTGGGCTGGAGCGCAGGACAAGCGCGCACGTGATTACTTGAATCAGCTGCCGATGCGGGATTGGTTTTTCAAACGGATTGAAGAACTCGTGCGGGTACCACAGATTGGCGTACCAACCGCGAGACCCGGTATGGTTTTTTATTCGAAGCGCGGTGTTTCGGATGAGAAATCCATATATTATATGCGTGATTTGAGTAAGCCGGATGCGCCCGAGCGCGTATTGCTCGATCCGAACAAGCTTTCGGAAGATGGATCGATTTCGGTGAGTGGCGTGCAGTATTCACGTGATGGCCGGTTGATGGCCTATAAACTGAAGAAGAATAATGCAGATCAGGCGACGCTGTATTTTATGGATGTGGCGAGTGGCGAGAATATACCGGATAAAATCGAAGCTGCGCGGTATGCGAGTGTGAACTGGGTACCGGATGGCAGTGGATTTTATTATGAGCGGTTTCCGATAGAAGAATCGATACCGGTGGATGAGCGACCGGGGATGACGGATGTACGGTTTCATAAGTTTGGAACGGATGAAAGCGAGGACGAGGTTATTATTGGTCCGACGCGGGATTCGACGAAGTTCCAGGGTGCCTGGGTTTCGTATGATGGCCGCTGGATGCAGCACGAAATCAGTGATGGCTGGAACGGCAATACGCTGCGGATTCGCAGGATGGATGGAAAACGGCCGGACTGGGTTGAGCTGCCGACAAAAGAGAAGCGTAGTTACGGTGCCAATATTCTGAATGATATATTGTATATGCAGACGAACGATGGCGCAGATAAATACAGAATTGTAAAGATCGATCTTGGCGGTGATAAAATAGATTTGTCGGAAAGTCGCTGGCAGACCGTTATTCCGGAATTTGAAGATCGTGTCATTGAAAGCTTTTCGATTGTTCAGGACAAGCTGTTTGTCGTGACACTGAAAGATGTGGTGAACTATCTGGATGTGTATGATTTGAATGGCAAGCTTCTGAAAAGTATAGAAATGCCGGATAAGGGAGCGATTTTAGGCGTTGGCGGATTACCAGATGCAGAGTTGTTCTACTTTGGTTTTACGTCGTACAGAATTCCATTTAATATATATAAACTGGATGTGAAATCGCTGGAAGTCACGGAATGGAATAAGGTGGATGTACCGATAAAGACCGATGATTTTGTAAGCGAGCAATTGTTTGCAACATCGAAGGACGGGACGAAGGTGCCGATGTTTGTGCTGCGCCATAAAGATACAAAGCTGGATGGTACGGCGAAGACGATAATCTATGGTTATGGTGGATTTAATGTATCGATCACGCCGAGTTTTTCGTCAGGTGTATTTCCGTGGCTGGAGCAGGGGGGAATCTATGTCTATTCAATCTTGCGCGGAGGCGGTGAATATGGCGAATCGTGGCATCAGGCGGGAATGGGTGCGAACAAGCAGAACGTATTTGACGATTACTATGCCGTAGCGGAGTATCTGATTGCGAACAACTATACGCGTCCGGAGTCACTGGCAGTTTATGGCGGATCGAATGGCGGCCTGTTGACCGGCGCAGCGCTGACGCAGCGGCCGGATTTATATGGCGCTGTGGTTTGTGCGGTACCGCTTTTGGATATGATTCGTTATCATCTGTTTGGATCGGGGCGTACCTGGGTGAGTGAGTATGGGAATGCGGAGAACAGTGAAGCGGAATTCCGCACGATTCGGGCGTATTCGCCGTATGCCAATGTGAAACAGACGGCTTATCCGGCAGTGCTATTCCTTGGCGCAGACAGCGATGATCGCGTCGATCCGATGCATGCGCGGAAGATGACAGCGGCGATACAGGATTCGACGACATCCGGAAAGCCGGTATTGCTGCGGATCGAAAAGAATGCGGGACATGGCGGTGCCGGTCTTGTGAAGCAGAATATCGAGAAGACATCGGATATTTACAGCTTCTTAATGACGGTTCTGAAGTAGGGGGTGGTCGAGTTACGAAAAAAGGCGCAGCGATTGCTGCGCCTTTTTTGCATGAACATACTCGCAATAATGTCTACCGATTGCCTCAGGTTGGTTCTTCCTGGTGTTCTTTGAGAATGCGTTCTCGCTTTCGGTTCCAGTCGGCGAGTTCTTTATCGGCCCGGTTTTGAGCCTGTTTGAGTGCATATTTATCTTCGGCGCATTTTGAGATGTTGAGGAGCACGCCGGTTGCGAACATACACAAAAGCAGTGAGGAGCCGCCGAATGAGATGAATGGGAGCGTGAGACCTTTTGTGGGGAGAAGACCGGAGATAACGCAGAGATTGATGGCAGCCTGCAGTGAAATGATGAAAGTGAGTCCGAAAGCGACGTATCTGCCGAAATAGTCGCGAGCTCGCATGGCGATGAGGAATCCTCTCCATGTGAAAGCCAGGAAGAGGAGAATGACGATGGCGACGCCAAAAAAGCCGAGTTCTTCGGCGATAGCGGTGCCAATAAAATCGGTATGGAGTTCGGGAACGAATCCGAGTTTTCCGAGGCCTTCTCCCAATCCGCGGCCAGGGAGGCCACCGGAACCAATGCTGATGAGACTTTCGACGAGCTGATAACCGCTGGTGTCCTGATTGCCCCATGGATCGAGGAAAGCGAGGACTCTTGCCATACGATAGTCGGCGGTGGTGATGAGCAGAACCCCGCCAAGTCCTGCGATTGCGATACCGCCGATGATATAGATGATTTTCGTGCCGGCAAAGAAGAGCATGGCTCCCATGAGGGTGGTGATCAGAACGCTGGAACCGAAATCGGGCTGTTTAAGGAGCAGCATGATGACGATTCCGACGACGAGCAGATGGGGCAGCACGCCGATGAGGAAAGATTTGATTTTGTCTTGTTTTTTGGCCATCGAATAGGCGAGCACGAAAGCCATGGCGATTTTAGCGACTTCTGCGGGCTGAACGTTGAAAGACGCGAGACGAATCCATCGGCGGGAGCCATTGACCTCAGAACCGGCGTCGAGGACGAGCATGAGTAATAGAATGACGCCGATGAGAATGGGGTAGACCAGGCACTGATACCGGTGGTAGTCGA
>CAMKRB010000256.1 GCA_946415045.1 uncultured Myxococcales bacterium | reverse complement strand
GAACGCCATTGACTTCTTCGATCGTGAACTCGGTATCCTGCATGTCTTTGCATTTGTGCTCGAGCTTCTCGCCTGTGGCTTTGAGTTCTTCATAAATGGCATGGAAAGCCTTGTCTTCGTGATCGCGAAGGGCTTCGAGAGGCAGGGAGTTACGGATATTGTGGTATTATTTATGTGTTGCCGTGCTATTTCGCTTCACTCAATACGCACGGCCTTCGGCGCTATGCCCTGCGGGCATACGCGCCTCTGCGCCCGGCTATCGCAAGCGATACGCCGGGCGGGTTTTATTGTTGACCGACCCTCTGTGCCTTGTCTCACATGCTCAATGCATGGTAGAATGCCCGCTGCTTTCGTGTACGACGATAGCACCTAATTACTGGAGAGTTGCGCATGGCGGAATCAACACAGAATAACTCAGCTTCTTTTACCCCGGGGGCCATCATCACCTGTAGAGGACGCGAATGGATCGTGATGAATGGAAGTACGGATGACGACCTGATTCTGCGGCCTGCATCCGGGTCAGAAAAAGAGATTGCACACGTGTATGTGCCGCTTGAAAAAGTAAAGCCACGTTCGGCAAAATTTGACATGCCAGATATTGCGCAGCGCGGAAATCATGAGTCATCGGTGTTGCTGCGAGATGCCTTGATGTTATCGCTGCGTCGAGGTGCCGGGCCGTTCAGAAGCTTTGGACAAATTGCAGTAGAACCTCGAACGTATCAGCTCGTGCCGCTCATGATGGCCATGAAGCAGCAAGTGATTCGACTGCTCATCGCTGATGGTGTTGGTATCGGTAAAACGATTGAAGCAGGCCTCATTCTGCGCGAAATGATCGACCGTGGCGAAGTCGAAAGTTTTTCGGTAATTTGTCCGCCATCCGTCGCCAATCAATGGGCTGAAGAACTCAAATCCAAATTCAACCTTAATGCTCTGGTCATCACTTCGGCCAGTGCCCCAAGGTTAGAAAGAAAGTTAAGATCCGGACAGAGTATTTTCGAGGCTTATCCTTATACGGTCGTCAGTCTGGACTATATTAAAACGGATGCACACAGTCAGACGTTCATTCGGACATGTCCAAAGTTTATTATTGTCGATGAAGCACATGCCTGTGCCAGCCAGGGTCGACGAACCATTCTAAGCTATAAACTCCTTGAACAGCTCGCGTCTGATGCGGAGCGTCACATGCTGCTTCTAACAGCCACACCGCACAGCGGCAATGAGAATGCTTTTAACAACCTGTTGGCTTTATTGCATCCTGATTTCGCTGATCCTGCAAAGCAGAATAAAGCGCGTCTCTCACAATATCTCGTTCAGCGCATCCGGCAGGATCTTGATAAATACAGCGATGGCTCCTCCAGTGCTTTTCCCAATACCAATAAAAGTATTAAACGCGATGTCGTTTATGAAATGGGAGAAAAGACAAAGGAATTATATGACGCTGTCCTTCATTATTGCCGCGGTCAAATCGAATGCGCCGGCGATGACGAGAATAGACGACACAAGAGTTTTTTCGGCACACTCGCGATGATGCGCTGCATCGCTTCAAGTCCAGCAGCTGCCCTTAAAACCCTTAAAACACGTGCTGGTCTTGATGATGAGTCGATCAACGAAGCACGTATTCTCGATCTCAACGAAGATCTCACCGAAATGGACGATATCGAACCCAGTTTGATCGATGATCCAAAACTCGCTCCTCTCATTGAGATGGCCGAAGACCTCATTCGTTATGCAGATGATAAAACGCATGCAATCTATAGCGACAATAAACTAAAAGCCTTACAAAAGCGACTTGATGAATTGCTCAAAACCGACTTTCGTCCTATTATTTTCTGCCGCTATATTGCAACAGCAGAATACCTTTTTGATAAATTAAAGGATATCTATAATTCAAAGAAATATATATTAGATTGCGTGACGGGATATATGACACCCGATGAGCGTAAAGAGCGAATTCTTGCCCTCGAAGAAGCCTACGATGACGGTAAATTACCTATTCTCATTGCAACCGATTGTCTTTCTGAAGGCATAAACCTTCAAAACGCATTTTCTGCTGTCATTCATTACGATCTGTGCTGGAATCCTACTCGACACGATCAACGCGAGGGCCGCGTCGATCGATTTGGACAAAAGGCAAAAGAAGTCCATTTCTCCATGGTTTATGGAAAATCAAATAGCGTTGATCAGGCTGTTCTCCGTGTCATCTATAAAAAAGCCGAAATTATTAAAAATCGGCTCGGCATCACAGTTTCTGTCCCTAACGAAGCAAATTCTATTATGAAAGCTCTGATGGCCGGTATCTTTGGTGAAGCTGCTTTTAACAATTCAGATTATGCAAGAGCCAGACAGCAAACACTGTTTGAATATGATCTTGATGAGTATTACAAAAATGAAGAAGAACGTATTTCCAAAACACGAAGTATATTTAGTCAGAGTTCATTAAAACCGGACGAAGTCATTAAGGAGTGGCAAAATGCCACTCAGATGATGGGAAATCGGCAAGATGTTCAGCGTTTCGTGAACCGAGTTTTCAACTATATCGGTGCCACTCCGCAACAAATCTTGCAATCCCAAACGACGTTTCAGCTCCCACTGGCATCTTTGCCTCACGACCTGCGTGAACGCATTGATGCAGAAGGTATTAGATCCAACAATGATAATATATGGGTCGATTACGATTTTCCGGGGCATCCCAAATGCCTGTCTCTCCACCGCAGTCACCCGCTTGTGTCTGTTTTGGCTGAATCTGTTCTGGAACAAACACTGTTAGCAAATAAACACCAAAACAATAATGCCGGCTTTGCACCGCTATCCTTTGGCCGTGTCGCTATCTGGAATGCTGCAAATATTCAGTTTGTGACGATGATTGCACTGCTACGCATACGATATCAGCTCAAGGTACTCGGAAAATCTTTTTTGGTTGAGGAAGCTTGCACCTATGGTTGGGACAAAAAAGGCCGCATTTTGCCGCCGGATGAATCCCTGACACTTCTCAAACAGTTACCAAGTAAGCCAGATACTGAAAATTCAACCAATCCACGCAAGAAACAAATTCAGGATATGCAGCTTCAAAGCGCGATGGAAGCACTGGTTGCCAAGCAAAAAGACATTGAAGCGTTCGCAGAAGAACGTGCAGGGATTCTCAAAGCAGACCATGCTCGCATTCGAAGAGCATCCAACCCCAAGAATGTAGAACAACGCGTTATCTATGATGTCACACCGTACCGTCCCGTCGATGTGATTGGCCTGTTCGTACTCATGCCCGAGCTGTAGGAGATAACCATGACCACGACGCGTTCCAAAAAACAAAATCAATTCTCTTTCAGCGCGATTGAGTTCAGCGGCAATCTCATTGCGCCTCAGCAAGTTTTTGCATTGGGAAAATCCCCAAGTGCTCAGCCTTATCGCGTCCCGGCTGGACACAAGCTCAATGAATATATTGAATATCGGTACAAAACAGCCTGCGAGTATTTCTATCGTTTCAGTTATGTCATGAACGATAGTAATCTCAGCGAGGATGCTACACGTCAGTTTGTATTGGATCTATTGAAGAATGTTTTGGATTTTGAATTAATTTCTGGCCCCATCCCCACTGTGGCAGGGGGAGTACAACTCTCCTTCTACGGTGAAGATGTAGAGGGAGCTTCATATCCCATTCATTACTTTGCCCTCAATCACAGAGTTCCCATTATTATTGCGCCATCCTGCGACAAACTCACCACCAAACGAGCTGAATTCGGCACGGGGACACGCTCTCGCTCGCCATTTGAACTTTGCCAAGAATATCTCAATGCGCACGATAATGCTTTATGGGGATTAGCAACGAACGGCAAAACGATACGACTTGTGCGCAATAACAACGCATTGTCCAGAACAGCCTATATTGAATTTAATCTCGAAGAAATCTTTATCGCCAATAAATTCGATGAATTCCGCATCGCCTGGCTCATGCTGCACGAATCTCAGTTCGGCGATATCCATGCACCGGTATCGGAATGTCCACTTGAGAAATTGCGCCTCGCCGGCATTAATGAAGGCAGCCGAATCAGTGACCGACTCAGAGATGGCGTCAAAGATGCCCTTTTATTCCTGGGCAACGGTTTTCTCCATGTCCAAAACACAGCTCTTAAAGATGCATTAATCAATAAGGAACTCAATGCGCAGACTTACTACAACGAGTTAATGCGCATCGTCTATCGGTTGATATTCCTCATCACGATTGAAGAACGCAACCAGCTTCATCCCAAAGATGCTACGCTAAAAGCTATCAAACGATATAAAGAAGGATACAGCCTGTCGCGTCTACGCGATCGTTCGATTTATATTAACGATTACGATCGATATACGGATTTATGGGATGCACAGCAAATCGTCTTTGAAGCGCTTGCCAATGGTCAGAAAGCCCTTGCATTGCCTGCACTTGGTGGCATTTTCGATCTTTCCCAATGCCCCCATCTTCAAAATGTTACAATTCGAAATGATGACTTCCTCAAAGCAATGCATTCAATATTGTGGCTGATGGAAGAAAATACGCTCGTTCGCATCAACTGGCGTGACATGGGCCCAGAAGAATTCGGCTCTGTCTATGAAGGATTGCTCGAACTCTCGCCTGACGTCAATCCCGAGGCAACCAGTTTTGCCTTTATCGAACCTGAACAAAAGAATACCTCTGCCAAAGGCAAAAACAAAGGTTCCGAACGTAAGACGACCGGCAGTTATTACACCCCCGATTCTCTCGTTCAGGTCATCCTCGACCATACACTCACGCCACTCATTCAGCGCACAATTGCTCAAAATCCACCCTCGCCGCAGAACCCCCGCAAAACCATAGACGCATTGCTCAAACTTACCATCGTCGATCCCGCCTGCGGATCAGGGCATTTCCTCATTGCGGCAGCGAGAAAACTCGCAAATGCAATTACCGCAGAATCTCAAAAAGTCCCCCGCCCCAACGGGGAGGGGGATTTAGGGGGAGGGGCTGGGGCCGGGGCCATCCGCACTGTCATCAAAAACTGCATCTATGGCGTCGATATCAACCCCATGGCCGTCGAGCTCTGCCGCGTTGCCCTCTGGCTCGAAACGATTAAACCTGGTGAACCATTGTCATTTCTCGATTCACACATCCAGTGCGGCAATTCAGTACTCGGTACAACGTCGGAACTAATCTTAAATGGAATTCCCGACGAAGCCTGGCAGTCCGACAATCCCAATGGAAAATCTCAGGAAGATAAAAATAATCAAGCCATTGCGTCTGCGCTCATGGCGCGGAATAAAAAGGAACGTGAAAAGGCGGAAAAAGATATCGGCTATTCCACAATCATTGGACAGTCTGGTCTTGAACAAACTCAACATGTAGCCTCTGAAACTCTCGAAATCGAATCCTCTCCAGAAACGACAATCGAAGAGGTTCGCGAAAAAAAATCTCGTTATCAAAAACTACTTGCCAGCAAAGATTATATAAACAACAAGTTGATTGCCGATACTTGGTGCGCAGCATTCTTGTGGGATAAAGATAAAACACTTCAAATTATTGATGAAAAGACGAATGTGATTGATGTGATGATGAAAGAGAATAGTTTAATCAACCGAAAGAAAGCACTTGAAACGATAATCAAAGATAGAAATATAACACTCAACAAGATTGCACCCACGTATGCTATGTTTGAATGCATCCGTAAAGTTACTGAAATTCAGCCAATTCTTCGGAAGCGTC
>CAMKRB010000255.1 GCA_946415045.1 uncultured Myxococcales bacterium | reverse complement strand
GGGGCGTGCGCGGTGGCACGTCCCCTACCCGCCTGCGGCGCGTAGCCGCGCAAATCGTGTGCTTACGGCATAAGCCGTCCAAAAGAGCATTAGGGTTGAACAATGACCGATGGTGTGATTATTTTGACGTATTGCCTTGATTTCGCGTATAATAGAAGATTTGGACAATTGTAGGCCATGGGGGGTGATGGATTGGCAGGAGATTATGATATCCAAAACAGATGATGTGATAATGCGGGCAATGCGCTTTGTGAACGAAGGGCAGCCCTATACATACGGCGGAAAAAATCAGGAAATGAACCGGAATTCAAAAAAGTATGTTCAGGATACATTGTATCCTCGCTACAATTCCGGTGACGATGGCGGGCCCAAAGGTTCTATCAATACCGAGGGGCATTACGAGCATTTGCTTGGTGACGCCCAGACAAAAAAAGGCAATTTCAAGCGGTTTATGGATGCCGAAAGCTCGCCGTATGTTTTAATCGACTGTTCGGGACTCACAAAAGTCGCTTTTGGAGCGGCGCAAATCCCAATTACGGATGGCGCGATTTATCAAAAGCAGGAAGCGGATGCCAACCCAAATCTCACGCGCATCGATCCCTCCAAAAATCCCGATGCCGTAAAACCTGGTGCTCTGCTGCACAAAACCGGGCATGTCGCTGTGATGGGGTATAACAACCAGGTTATCGAAGCAAAGAACTGGCAGTATGGCTGCGTTGCCGGGGTGACACCGCTCTCCACCTTTACATCAGCCTACAACTATACAACGGAAGAATCTGACGATGGCCGCGCACCCGGTGGATCTCCGGGACCCGTCATTGGCAAAGGAAAAATTATAAATGTCAGAACCTATCTGAATGTCCGTCCGAGCGCGGGTAAATCGGGCGATCCAATAGGAAAACTTTATCCGGGCAGCGAGGTGGAGATTACCGGCGAGTGTGGTGACTGGTATCGAATCAATTATCAGGGCTGTGTGGGTTATATATTTAAGGATTATGTACGTTTTACACCGCAGTCCGATGATTTGGAAATTCCGCCTTCCAAAGGCGTGTCCGGCGGCACGAAAGATGAAACCGGGGATGAGAATGTGATCGGTGATGCGACGATTGTTCATGTTCAATCCCATCTGAATGTACGCGCTGAGGCTGATGTGGCCTCTGAAAAACTTGGGGCTTTGTATAATAACGATGTCGTCAGGGTAATTGCCAAAGAGAACAACTGGTACAAGATTTTGTACAATGGCCGTGTCGCTTATATTTCTGCGGATTATGCTGAAATGAATACATGCCATTCTTCAGATAAGGCTAAAAAAGATACAAAAGAAGAAAAGACACGTCAGGATGATCCCGCTGATCCGGCAGAACAGACAGCTGAATCCGGACAGAAAAGCATCAATACGAAGTCGCAGGAAAAGACGACGCCCGGGGCATCAGGCACGATATCATCGAAATGACAGAATCTTGTCAGATCATGATTTCCCGGTATAGTCATTCGGAGGAACGTTATGGATTTTAAACAGACGTCACTGATATCGCTGCTGAACATACTGGAAAAACGCGGCATCCTCACAAAGGAACAAACCCAGATGATCCGCATCCGCCAAGGCGTTCTGGTGGGGCTGATTCGCAAGGAAAAAGTAAGCAATTCTCAGCAGCGCTACAATGTTTCTCCGGTAGAAATCATCATGGCATCCGGAGCCAATCAGGCGGATGGTTCGCCGCTGGATGAAGAAAAAATCGTTGAAATCTGGGCTGAAGAGAGTGGTGTGCCATATCTGCGCATCGATCCGCTCAAGCTGAATGCGAAACTGATTACCGAGTCATTCAGCCAGAATTTTGCGAAGCTCAACGTCGTGCTCCCGATTTCGCTCGACAACAATGTACTCACGGTGGCGACGGATTATCCGAAAAACGACGAGCTCATCGGTGCCCTGCGCACGACCCAGCGCTACGATATTCGCAGTGTGCTGGCGAGCAAATCGTCGATTTTGCGGTGTATTGCCGAAATTTATGGGTTCCGCACGAGCGTCGCGGCGGCAGCAACGGAACAGACGACGGCCATCAATCAGGTGCAGCTGGCGATGGGCAATCTCGAGCAGTTCATGTCGATTCGACAGCTGGAAGAGATCGATTCGTCCGACAGCCACATCGTCAATGCCGTGGATTATCTGCTCAATTACGCATTCAGTCAGCGCGCCTCCGATATCCATCTGGAACCCAAACGCGAGCAGTGCATCGTCAGATTCAGGATCGACGGTGTTTTGCACGTGATCCACACGCTGCCGATCGTCGTGCATGCGCCGATTGTATCGCGCATCAAAACGTTGTCGCGCATGGATATCGCCGAAAAGCGCCGGCCTCAGGACGGCCGCATCAAAACCGAATTCCAGAATCACGAGATAGAACTTCGTGTATCGACCATGCCCGTCGCGTTCGGCGAGAAAATGGTTATCCGCGTATTCGACTCGGGGCGTTTGTTCCAGGGAATCGATGGGCTTGGCATGGCCAGCGACGAGCTGCAGCGGTTCAAACGCATGATTTCCGCCAAAACCGGTCTGATTCTTGTGACCGGACCGACGGGAAGCGGCAAGACGACGACGTTGTACAGCGCGCTCCGCGTATTGTATTCGCCCGAAGTAAACATAACGACGATCGAAGACCCGGTCGAAATGGTATGCGAAGATTTTAACCAGGTGCAGGTGCAGCCAAAGATCGGGCTGGATTTTGCGCATGCGCTGCGCACCGTGCTGCGTCAGGATCCCGATATCGTGATGGTCGGCGAGATTCGCGATGAAGAGACGGCACACATGGCCGTTCAGGCGGCATTGACCGGGCATCTGGTGCTCTCGACCCTGCATACCAACGATGCGCCGTCGGCGATCACGCGGTTGCTCGATTTGAATATCCCGCCGTTTTTGCTTTCTTCGTGTTTGATCGGCTGCGTCGCTCAACGCCTCGTTCGCAAAATCTGTCCGCAATGCACATCCACTCGCCCGATGTCCGAGGCCGAGAAGCATTTGCTCGGTTTGCGCCAGTCTTCGGCACAGCGCACCGCGCTGAATATTTCGTATGGCCAGGGATGCGCAAGCTGCCGTAAAACGGGCATGCTGGGACAGACGGGCATCTTTGAGGTGCTCGAAATCAACAACACGATTCGCCAGCTGATTCACGATGCGGCCGATGCCGAAGCGCTTGGCCGCGAAGCGCGGTCGGATGGCATGCATACGCTTTTGGAAAGCGCGATCAAGAAACTGGGCGGCAATGAGATCCCGATTGGTGAAGTGATTCGCGTGCTGGGTTTGTCGGAGAATTAATCGTTTACAAGCCATTCTTTTTGTCATGGTTTTGGGGGGCCTGGCTATCGCTGCGCGATACGCCAGGCGCCGCCTGCTATTTTGCTGCGCAAAATACGCAGGCGCTGATATGATGGAGCGGAGAATTATGAAGCGCATTTGCAATTCCATGGTATTACATCATCATTCTGTCAATTTTTCATTCGCACCCAGGGCGTTTTGGTGCTTGTTGATCGGTGCGGCAGCGTTGATGGGATGCAACTACGATTCGATCAAAGCACCTGGCCTTGAGACCGAGAATACTGAAGTGCTGTGCAGCGATGGCATCGATAACGATGGCAACGGGCAAAAAGATTGCGATGATCCCGGGTGTGCGTGGTTTGCGTTTTGTGCGGCTGCAAACAGGGAAAATACATTTCAAAAATGTACCGATGGCAATGATAACGATCATAATGGGCTTACAGACTGCGAAGAAGATGATTGCGTGCTGTTTGCCGAGTGCCAGAAACAGCTTGTGGAAAATACGCCGGAACGCTGCAAGGATGGCAAGGATAACGATAGCAATGGCAGCGCCGATTGCGCCGACAGCAATTGCCAGGCGCTTGATGTCTGCAACGGCATACAGCCCGAAAACACTGAAGCATTGTGCAGTGATGGCCAGGATAACGACAATAACGACGCTGCAGACTGCAACGATGCCAACTGCATGACGCTAAGCATTTGCCAGACACCCGAAAATACCGAGGAACTGTGCAAAGACCAGAAGGATAACGACAACAACGGCATCAAGGATTGCGATGAATCGGGCTGCAAAGCATTTGCACACTGCCAGACGAGTGTCGTGATCGGCAAATGCACCGGCGAACCGGATACCTGCACCGGCAAGCTGCGCAAATACTGCGACGGTGAAGACTGGAAAACCGAATACTGCGCACTTGGCTGTGATAATGGCAGATGCAAGAACTGCGAAGATATCAATGGTCCGGAATCGTGCGAGAACGATACACACAGCTATTGTCCGAATCCCGACGATGCTCCGGTGACGGAAACCTGCCCATATGGCTGTGATGGGACGACATGTGCTGCCTGCATACTTGGGCAGGATGTTTGCGGTGACGATCACCTAACGATTCGCCATTGTATACAGGATGGATCGGGCAAAGCCACAGTGGCTGAAGAAGCATGTGATACAGGGTTGTGCATGGATAATGCCTGTGTGAACGTGGAAGATCGCAACGGCAATCACATGATCGATGCATGGGAAAGACAGGCACCGCATATCATTGGTGAAAAGTATCTATGGACATGTAACAATGATGCCGATTGCGATGGCGAAAACTTCTGTGATGTATTCTCTGTAAGCAATATATTTACTCAATGTTCGGTGAGATGTATTGATGATTACGAATGTATGGATGGATTTGTGTGCCGGCAGGATGGGCGTTGCGCGGCCGATGCATTTGTCACGATATGGGAAACAAAGGGTAACGATGAACAAATTACTCTTAACGGCAGCGGCAGCTGCAGTTTCGATATCGATTGGGGAGATGGCAAAACAGAAACGATTACAGAATGCAGCCAGTTAAAACATGTTTATGCCAGTGCAGGCAGGCATACCATTCGTATGTATAACGGCGAATTGGAGAAATATAAGTTCTCCGCCCATTCATGGTATTCTTCATCGAATCTGATTGAGGTTGTCTCTTTTGGCAAGGTAGGCATTGATGAACGGGCATTTCGCGACGCTGTGAATCTATCTAAATTATCCAGCATCGATATTCCGGATCCGACCTGCATGACAACAGATATGACGTCCATGTTTGAGGATGCGTCCGCATTCGAAGGTGAAGGTATCGAAAGATGGGATGTCTCAAAGGTGACAAATATGGAGACATTGTTCAGAGGTGCTAAGCTATTAAATCGCGACCTCAGCTACTGGGATGTTTCGAATGTGACAAATATGAAATCAATGTTTAGTGGTGCGACGAGTTTTAAGAGCGGCGTTGGTGATTGGGATGTATCAAACGTCACGAACATGAGTTACATGTTTTATAATGCATCATCCTTTAATGAGAATCTCAATGGGAATTCCTGGAATGTTTCCAGTGTCACAGATATGAGATATATGTTCGCGGGGGCATCGAATTTTGACGGCAATTTGGGAAACTGGAATGTTTCAAATGTAACGAATATGGCACACATGTTTGATGGCGCAACGGACTTTAGATCCGGTATCGGCGATAGTTGGGATGTTTCGCATGTGACAGATATGGAGGGCATGTTCAGGGGCGCATCGTTTTTTGAGGATTGCTCGGTTAGTAACTGGAATGTTCGGTATGTGAGAAATATGCGCGAAATGTTCAGAGGTGCGGAAAAGTTTAAATGTGATATCAGCGGATGGGATCTGCGAAATGTGACAGATTTTTAC
>CAMKRB010000254.1 GCA_946415045.1 uncultured Myxococcales bacterium | reverse complement strand
GTATCCAGTAAAAGCGCTGATGTGTATGGCATCGCATCCAGCATGAACGGTGGATCCATCCCGGCCAGATTGCCGGAATCGTCCGAACCGGCGAGCACGGATGATATCAATTTAACTGCCGATACAATTACTATCGGAAAACTCATCAGTCAGGCGGGCAACGTCTATTGCCTCGCCAACATCATCCAGACAGATTTTGACGTCGTGAGTATCAATAGTGTCGAAGCGGATAAAAATGTCATGGGCATCTTTGGTCCTGCTGAATTTGTGAATGTTCGCGATCTATCGCTGCATGTGAAATCCATTAAATCTACAAACGGTAATGTATATCTGGCCGGAGATGCATTCAAGGCAGTGACTTCAGACAGAGGCAACAAGTTTGAATATGTCCGGATATACGTCGATAATGCCGAAGGTATGCAGGTGATGCCCTTTGGTTCCATCACAGTGAATAATTCAGTTCAGGCATCGATAAACAACGTTGCGATCTATACAAACGCACGATATATGCAGCCGATCCCCATTCTTGAAGATGAAACCCCGGGGCCGATGCCGAATGCAATTCTGTTTGCAAATCAGATTACTGCACCATCGCCTTCAACATTCGCGTTCAACAGTATCGTGGTTTCGAGCAATTATTCCTATTGCCCCAACAACAAATGCACAGCACCAGAACACTACAGTTTCATCCAGACAAGCCCTGACAACCTGAGCTATGGTAAGCTGTATTGGTATGATAGAGGCAAGGATGGTAATGTATTCACGCAGCTTGTGCCCGAAAAACCTGCAGTTACCGGTTTTAATTCAAACGATGTCGAGATCATGACTGAATTCAGCGACAACTGGTTCAGAAAGCAGGTCGTTGAAAACGAAAAAGAAATCATCATCCCGTGGATCTTTGATTTCTATAACCGAAAGACCAATATCTAAAAAAAAGCCGCCCGGTTGGGCGGCTTTTTTTTGGCTATGTTTTATCCAGTGTGGAGATAGCTTTCGCACCCGATATCTGGAAGTTCGGGCTTATAGCTTGCGGCTTATTGCTTATTGTTGGCTAAAGAGCACTATAAGACATAAGCTAGAGCTAAAAGCAGTGAAGCAAACAACTTTGCATTTTCATATCCACGCTCGTTAAATAGAGCCTTAATTATTCATCCGAAGCAGGTTTATCGGGATCGTAATCAAACGACGGCACCGTCCACTTGAGCCCAAGTTTATCGACGATATAAATCAATCCGGGCTGAATGAGGAAGGTTGAGAAGAAGCAGATGGAAATACCGATAATTGCCAGTTGTCCCATGGTATTGAGGCCCATGTGACGGCTGGTGATCATTCCGCCGAATCCGATGAGCGTCGTAAAGGAGCTCATGAAAACCGGAGGCAAAACGGCTTTGGTCGCCTGCAGCACCGAACCGCGTCCAAGCATCTGATAACGCTGCAGCAAATAGATCGAACCATCAATGCCAATGCCCAGAATAACAGGCAACATCACGATATTGAACAATCCCAGCTTGAGTCCAAACATGACCATTGTAAACAGCGTCATGACCATGCCCGACAAAACCGGCAGCGTGACGAGGAGTGCAGATATCGGGTTTTTCTGCTGGATGATGGCGATGAGCAGAATGACGATGAGCGCAGCGGCCGAAATCTCAATACCATCCGTCTGAACGAGCGTGAGCATATCGGCATAAACGAATGCACCTGTAGCCGCTGTAATGGGTTTATCGTCGATACGAATACTGCGGGTTTCGTCGGTGAGGATATGCGCCTGATATCCATTATAGGTGGACGTCGCCTGGTACAACACAGCGATATTGCCAAAAGCATAATCGACGCCGGATTCAGGACGCGGCGGCAATGGATGTTTGCCGCTTTCCTTGAATTTGAATTTAGTCCATTCGGGCAACTGGTCGACCGAAACCGGTTCTGTAACCAGATATCGACGGAATGAGCGGATTTTTTCCTTCTCATCGTCTGGCAGGAATCGAATGTTGCGATCAGACGTGCGTTCCGCGATGCGCTGGATAGTAGCAAGTCGTTCGGCCTGTTGCGAATCGGTGACGGGCAGATAGCTGAAAATCGATGCGAAATCTGAAATCGAATTGAGCTGATTGCTGGGACGCTGCGTCGGAAGCGCAGTCCACATCCACTGCGGCAAATGGCGCTGGATTGTTGCAATGCAGCCAATGGCGTTGGATGAAGTACCGGCATCCAGAACTTCGGGCGCCAGCTGATAGATAGAAGCCAACGAATTTGGCATCACCAGAGCCAGCTTCCTGTATAACTGCAGATTCTGCGACTTCTCGCTGCCATAATGCGCAAAGAGCGGCAGCACATCGCGGGTATCACCAAAATCGGGCATAATTCGATCGATCGCTGCGATCATGGGGAGTGACCGATGCTGACCAAGATAAGGCAACGTCTCTTTGAAAAGGTCGACAATCGCAATAGTAGTTTCGGGCAGTTTCGTGAAGATCTTGCGGTAATCCTCGAAATGCAGATATTCGCGATCGCGCTTGATATACAAATCGAGCATCGAAACCTGATCATAATCATCCATAATGGCAATCGTTGGTGATGATGGTCGCGTTGATTTGGTTACATACTTTTTGAGAGCAACCTGCGGAGATGCAACGACTTCGCCTGGTTTTGGCGGTGCCGGGCGGAACTGCAGATTATAATAATTCTCTTCGAACTGAATCTGTGAAACGCGCGTCAATCCAAATCCCACACAAGTAATTGCAATCACACTGACGGCGATGAGAATTGGAGCTGCCCGATGTTCCATCAGACGTGTAATGAGTTTTTGCGTTTTGGGCTTCACTTTCGAAGGCTTGAGTTTCTCGGAAACAAGCACAAAAGCCGGCATCACGGTCGCCATTGTACAGAAAGCGAGCAACACACCAATTCCGGCTACAAAACCAAACTGGCTGAATCCGGGAAAACTACCGAACATGAGTGTGAAGAACGCTGCAGCCGTTGTAAGCGCGCCAAAGAAAACAGGCGATCCCGTCTCGACCACCGATTTCCGGATGGCTTCTTCTGTTGAAAGCCCATGCCGGCGTTCCAGATTAAACCGCGCATATAAGTGAATGCCAAAGTCGATGCCAAGACCGATCAGAATGGCAAAGATGAAAGCCGTAATCAGGTTCAAAAAACCAACCGTTGCGAAGGTAATACCCAGCGACCACAAAGTACTCATGATCAACGGCACAAAGATTCTGAAAGCGGCGCGAATGGAGGCGAAGAATATGGCGATAAGCCCGATGATGCTCAAAACCGTCACAGAAATCGATCGAACGATATCGACGACGATGGCGTTGTATTCCGATTTCATTTCATTCAGTCCGCCGCCATAATCGACTACGACATCGAGATTATCGTAATCTGCCAGATTCAGTTTGGCAGCGAGCTCTTCCATGTGCTTGATTTCTTTCTGGACCGACTTTAGGCTCGTCGTTGAATCGCGGAAACGCACTTCCAATGCGACCATCCAGCCATCAGCGATTTGATAGAACGGGAACTCCTTAACGCCGGCAAGTTCAGTTTCACTATAGCGATCGAGGAGTTTTTGCTTAAAACTGTCGATGGCACCTTCGTCTTTGCTGTCGGTTTCGGCTTCGGTTGCAGCCGGGTTTTTCGCCATGCTGGGCTTGAGCTCATCACATGCAGATTCATCCGATTCGACAAGCAAACAGGCTTTGTATTCACCCGATTGACGACGCGCTTCGGTCAGCGCTTCATCGATTTCGTTGTATCCCTGTTCCAGTTCTTCATTCGAAGCATACAGCAGAATGTTGTGATCAAAGAACGTCTTGTCCTGATGGAATCCGACATTACCCACCGATTCCAGTTCACGCAGCATGGAAACGAAATCGCGCGAATACAGCATTAACGCATTATCGCACCATGTTTCACCGACGATGGGATCGTCGCGCAACAAATTCTCTTCGCTGCCAATATCATCGAGACAAGCCTTGTACTTGTCCGAAGCCTTGAGTTCCGGCGAGAGCGGTTTGAGATCCTTCACCTTGAGATAGATATCGAGCGTCTGGATACTTCCCATGCGATCGGCGATCTTGTACATATCGACGACCGATTTCGATTCTGGCGGCATCAAATCCTTGATATCACTGCGAATATCGAAGCGGAGCACAATCGTAGCTACCGCCACAATCGTGAGCAAAAATGCAGCACATACAAACCACACCGGATGCTTGATCACCTGATTGATGATGACTTCTAAAATGCGATGGGATCTCTTTTTCATGATTATTCCTTGTGGTCTGAATTTGCAGACATATCTGTTTTGGAAACCTCGACCTGCGTGATGCAGCGTTCATTGGCTTGCCGAACGACAAAGTGCAGCCCCGATTCATCCATTTCATCGCCGACGGTACCCAGTCGACCCAGCTTATAGTTGACCAGTCCACCGACCGATTCGTATTCTGCACTTTCATCCAAATCGACGTCAAACAATTCGCCAAGTTCCGAGATATTTGTGCGGGCATCGACCAGAACGCGATGATTCTCCTTATCCAGCGGCACAATCGGTGCGTCTTCCGAATCGTATTCGTCCTGAATCTCGCCAAAAAACTCCTCGACGATATCTTCCAGCGTGATGACTCCCGCCGTTCCGCCAAATTCGTCCACCACAATCGCCATGTGAATATGTTCGCGTTTAAAGTCTTCAAACATATCGTCGATATGGTTGGTTTCGGGAACGAAAAAGGCTTCGCGCACAAGCGCCTTAATCGTCATCTTGTCACGGATGTCGTCATTGTTTCGCAGTTCATAGAATTTCTGTACGATATCTTTAAAATACAAAATGCCAACGATGGTATCGATGTTTCCTTCATAAACCGGAAGCCGGCTGTAACCCTCACTCACAAAGAGTTCAAGCGCTTTATCGAGTGTTTCATCGACTGGACAGGCTGTCAGCTCGGTTCTCGGAATCATCACCTCGCGAACAGTTGTTTCGCTGTAATCAATGGCCGAACGCATAATTCTGCCCTTGATATCTTCAAGCCCTCCTTGCCGGGTCGATTCGTCGAGCATCACTTCGAGCTCTTCTTCGATACGCTCGGCATCGGCAAATTTGGCGTCATATCTGGGCATTATCGGCTTGAATAAGAGCTCCAGCAAAGCAGTCAGCGGCTTCATGCACCAGTAGAACGGGCGCAGCACCATCACTATCCGTGCGGCAGTCCGGCGATCATCCCCTCGCGTAAATGCCATCGCAAGCAAGGTATGAAATACAAAAAATACACCGCCAAGAATCAGCCAAATCATCCAGTTCTGCAAATGCAGCACAGGCATCGAAAGCAGCCAGTGTCCCAGCCAGAATACCCCTACCGTACTCAGCATATTGAGCAGGCTGATGGTGAGCATGTAACCATTCGGAGCCGCCACAAACGGTTCCAGTTTCTTATAGCCTTCGTCGACGAGATATTTGGCCCGCGGCACGCCCAGCATCGACAGCACCCGCGAACTCGTCGCGCTCAAAACCATCACTAATAATAAAACGACGAATAATAACAGCGCTTCTACCCACGTCGATATTTCGCCAGGTATCGTTGTGTCCAAAATTGACTCCAAAAAAATTAACGACAGATATTGTCGTTACATCAAAATACTCAGCTTTATTTATTATTGCAAGCTGTGATGCCCAAGGCTGCCGCATTTACTTTGGCATAATTTTGTTCAAGCCCGTTAGGGCTTGAATATCAATAGCCCCCGGCAA
>CAMKRB010000253.1 GCA_946415045.1 uncultured Myxococcales bacterium | reverse complement strand
TAAAAGAATTGTCATACGTCCCTGTATTGACATCAACTCTCCCGCCGCCGATCATACACATCACATCGCCATAAACGCCATCAAGATCGGCATTGATATAATCGAGCAGCGATTCAAACGAATCCGTCTGCGTCCAGTAGCTGCCGTATTCACCGTAGGTCATCGCCTGCGCCAGCGAGTTTGGATTATAAACATGATGTTCATGCGGGAACCTATAGCCGTCGTACCATTCGGCTGCTTCGGCGCGATCCATGCCGAACTTCTCGCACAACGCGTCGACTTCCGACGGCAGAAAACCGACAAAAGGCTCAAGTACCAGAGGCCGAAGCATCGTGTATTCGCGAAACTGATTCAGCGACGATTGCGTCTTGTACTTTTTTACAGGCAGAATCCCCGTGATATAGGCCAGCGCAACGACGCCGTCCATGTCTTCCTGTTTGAACAAATCGCGCAAAAAATGAATCCAGTCTTTCTGCAAGGATTCGTCGTTCGGGCAAAAACGGAACACGGCGTCCCACTCGTCGATCACAAAGACGAACCGCGCCCCTGTTTGTTTGTGGACAGCGACGAGGGCATTGACCAACCTCATATTGTTGAGATCGGCGATGTCTGGCCATTTTGTGCTCACTTCCGTAAGAACGGCTGCCTCCATACGGTCGATGAAAGTTTTGGGGTCATCCCCGCGCAAAAAGAACGACTGCACATCCAGGCCAATCACATCATACTTGTTGATATGCGTTTCGTAGGACGGATCCAGTGCAATCGCGTAAGGCGCAAACAATTCATGCGAATCACACGAGTTGTCGTAGTACGCACGAATCGTGCGCGCCGCCACGGTCTTGCCAAACCGCCGCGCACGGCTCACGCACACGAATCGCGCTGAGGTGTCGATCCACTGATTCAAATACCCAATGATGCCCGTCTTGTCGACGTAAACAGCATCTTTGATAATCCTTTGAAATCCGCCATTCCCTGGATTGAGAAACCTGCCCATTGTGCTCTCCGCTATCGATTCGCGCCCGACGAGCCCAGATCAATCCGGCGCGGTCACACGCAAAACCTCGGGAATGCTCGTCGTGCCTTCGAGTACCTTGTTGATGCCGGCCTGACGCAGCGTCTGCATACCCATACGAATGGCCTCGGCCTTGAGCTCAGCCGTCGAATACCCCTGCAAAACCGCGCTCTTAAGCTCCTCACCAAACACCATGACTTCGTACAAAGCGATACGGCCTTTAAACCCGTTATTGCACTTCTCGCAGCCCGGCCCCGGTTCAAAGACCTTGGCCCCCGGAATCCGATCTTCAGGCACCTGCGCATTGCGGAGCGCCTCTTCATCCACATGCGCCTCGCGCTTGCAATACGGACACAGCTTACGCGCCAGTCGCTGAGCCAGAATCAGGTTGACAGAGCTCGTGACCAGGAACGGCTCGATACCCATGTTCAGCAGTCGGCTGATGGTGGACGGCGCATCGTTTGTATGCAGCGTGCTCAACACCATGTGGCCCGTCAATGCGGACTTGACCGCGATTTCCGCCGTTTCAAAGTCTCGAATCTCGCCGACCATGATGATGTCAGGATCCTGACGCAAAAAGCTGCGCAGTGCCGCGGCGAAATTCAATCCAATCGCATCGTGCATCTGCACCTGGTTGATGCCCATCAAGTTGAATTCGACAGGGTCTTCTGCCGTCGAAATATTCTCGGTAATCTGATTGAGTTCGCTCAATGCCGAATACAGTGTCGTCGTTTTACCGGAACCCGTCGGCCCCGTTACCAGCACCATGCCATAAGGACGATGAATTGCGTCCTTGAAATTCTTCAGCGCCGCCGGTTCAAATCCGAGCTTCGTCATGTCGAGCTGCAGGTTTGACTTGTCGAGCAGTCGCATAACGACCTTCTCACCAAACAGCGTCGGCAGCACCGACACGCGGAAATCCATCTCGCGACCGCCGCCCAGTTTCAGCTTGATACGACCGTCCTGCGGCAGTCGGCGCTCGGCGATATCGAGGCTGGACATAATCTTGATACGGCTGACGATGGCATTGCGCAGCTTCAACGGCGGACGCATCACTTCCTTCAAAACGCCGTCGATTCTAAAGCGAATGCGCATCACTTTCTCATACGGCTCGATGTGAATATCCGAAACGTTATTCTTGATGGCGTCGACCAGAATCGCATTCACCAGGCGAACGACCGGCGCTTCCTCAGCCATATTCTGCAAATCGACCGTATTGACGCTTTCTTCTTCTTCGCCGAACTCGATTTCGTCAAGGTTGAACTCCTCAATACCGCCCGGCAATTCGTCATCAATCGGCTGCGCAGCAGCGCTCGACTTTTGCCCGTAATACTTGTCAATCGCATCCAGAATGGCCTGTTCGCCCGCCACCACGACGTCGATATTGTACCCCGTCATAAACTTGAGGTCGTCGATCGCGAACATATCCGTCGGATCGCCCATCGCCACCACAAGCGTCTGCCCCACACGGTTAATCGGCAGGCAAACGTGCTTCACCGCCTTGTCGCGCGGAATCAGCTTCAGCACATCATCACTGATGCTCTCAATCTCATCCAGCCGCACCGACGGCACGCCGAACTGACGACTCAGAAAATTCGTCATATCCTGTTCGCGCACATACCCAAGCTTCGTGAGCTGCCCCGACAGACGTCCGCCGTTCTTGCGCTGTTCATTGCGCGCCGCTTCCAGCTGCTGCCCCGTCACGATCTGGCTGCGAAGCAGCAATTCGCCAAGTCTTTGCTCTTTTACCGACATCTTATTCCCCACATGTACAGTACGAAAAGGCGCAGGCCTTGCAATTTCAAGCGCCTGCAGTTGACTTCTTTTATTTTACTTTATGTTGCATGGCTATGCGCCCTGCGCATACGCCATGCCGTTCGTGCTATTGCCTGCGGCAATACGCCCGAACAAACGCCATCCCGCAAATGACTCTACATATCCAGATGCCCAAATGACGTCATTTCCTCAAGGCGTGCATATCGTTCGCGCAATTTCTCAACGGTTGCCTGTTTCAAACCATCCAGGCTATAGCCCTCGATCGTAAAGCTGGCAAGCGCCGTACCCACAATCATGCCCTCCCGAAGTGTCGCGTCGTTGACCTCACCATGGCGGGCGAGTGTGCCGAGCAAACCGCCGGCAAAAGTATCGCCGCAGCCAGTCGGATCGACGATGCTGCGCGTCGGATACGCCGGACAGCTGAATATGCGGCCCTCGTGCATCCTGAATGCGCCGTATGCACCTCGCTTAATCACCACAATCCGCGGCCCAAACGAAATAATGGTCTCAGCCGCATCGATGATGTTCTGCTTTTTGCTCAAAAGCTGCGCCTCGGCTTCGTTCAGAACCAGCATGTCAATTTTAGACAGAACCTGACGCAGCGCCTCATATTCCGTATTGATCCACAAATTCATCGTATCGGCCACGATGAACTTTGCCTTTGCCTGTTCCACCACCTTCAGCTGCAGCTGCGGAAGGATATTGGCCGAAAACAGAAAATCGCAATTCTTCTGTGAATCCGACAGATTCGGCTCAAAATCGGCAAAAACATTCAAATCTGTACAAAGCGTGGTCGCCTCGGCAAGCTCCTGACCATACGAACCTTCCCAATGAAACGTCTTGCCTTTGCGCGTATAAACATTCGAAATATCCACGCCGCGCTCGACCAGAAAATCGAGCTGCGAACGGTCAAAATCCTCACCCAGAACGGCGATGATCTGCGGACGGCACAACAACCCGGCCGCTGCCGAAAAATACGTTGCCGATCCGCCAAGGCCCTGTCGCGCATGCGCACTCGGCGTCGACACCGTGTCTATTGCAATCGATCCAACAACGATAAGCGACGACGCCGTATCATGCATCTTCGCGCCACTACCCGTTGATGTCATACAATTCTCCATTCATTCCCCAGATCTCTGCATCACCCCTGCCCGATATGATACAGCCCCAGCCTCAAATGAACAGATCATTTGAGAATAGTGCCTGTATCATAAATACCTACATTTTGCAAGCTGATTGCGCGTTTTCTGCATGATGCCTCCAAAATTTCAGCGAACACATCAGGCATGCCACATCCATAGCCACCGAAAAATATATAAAACCATGACCGGCTTGGAAATGGTTGCACTGTTACAAAAAAAGCCCGCATTTCGCGGGCTTTTGTATGATTTATCTATAAATGTATTGGCTCTGTTTAACGATCGTGGATATGAAAATGCGAAATCGCATGCTTTAAAACCGTGAGTATCGAGCGTTGAGCGACGAGTGATCAATAGCCGGCCCGATGCTCAACACTCAATGCTCTTTGCCGCAGAGCATCTGGATTTATTCATATCTATTGTGGTTAAACATAGCCAATGTATTTGTATTATTAATCCGTAAATGTAATGGATTTCCAGGTTGCGCCGCCCCAGCTGGTTTCTGACTCGACGAGCGGTGCACCACTGCCGCCGGTCTTTTTGTCACTGTTCAACACCAAATCGACGTTCGCAGTTGTAAAATTGCCCCATGTCGTGGCTGTGAGCGTAATTGCGCCCTCAGCAGTGATACTGAGCTTTGTCACGCCTGAATCACGAAATACATAATTACCAAAATCATCGGCAGACGGCAGTTCAATCTCTGTCAGATTGGTCGTACCTCTAAACGTTGATGGGCCAATCTTTTTGAGTTTTGGCAGATTCACTTTGGTCAGACCGGTACAACTATAGAATGCGCCAGAGTCAGTCGTAGTAAGCTCAGGCATATCCACTTCTGTAATGCCCTCTGCTTTATAAAATGCAGACAAACCAAGACTTTCGACATATTTCAGTTCGACCTTGCCCTCAAGCGAGGACTGCATGAAAGCCTTATTATTTAATTTCCAAAGATGTATAAATGAATTCACATCCTGGGCACTTTTGATGACTGTGTTTTTATAGAAAGCTTCCAATTTTAAGGATTCCACTTTATCCGATTCGGCTTCTTCTTTCGTGATGCAGCCATCCCCGTTGTTATCCCACTTGTATTCCAAGCTCGTTCCGGCATTTTCAACCGCAGTCATTGCATAAGCCTTAAACTCGGCATCTGCAAATACGAGGCAGCATTTGGAACCTTCTTCGGCATAGCCCTCGGCGCAGCCGCACGATTTGTTGCCATCATTTTCAATCACAGAATAGCCGGTTTCACACGAATCGACGACGCAGCTGCTGGATTCGCAAGCCATCGATGCCGCATGTGCGATGCCTTCAGTGCTGCACACATTGCCGCAGCTGCCGCAGTTGTTGGCGTTGCTTGTCAAATCAATGCATACGCTCTCGCCATCACACAACGTCAAACCGCCGTCGCAGTTTTTCTTGCACTGGCCATTGCTGCAGTAATACCCCTCGCCCAAAGCCGTACAATCATCGTGTGCATCGCCGCAATCGTTGTTCGTATCATCATCGCAGGTGTTCGGCGTCGTGGACAGATGCTTGCCGTCAACACATTTCGTGAGCACACATGCAGCATCAGTGCATGTACCTTCGGCCCAGCCACTGATTTCATCTGCGCATTTCTTGCCAGCCGCACCGCAATTGTCGATATCATCCGGATCACAGCTGTTCGTCCGTTCGACAAGATGCGTACCATCCACACATGCCGACACAGTGCATTCGTTTCTGTAGCAGGTACCGTCTGACCAGCCTGAAATGACATCAGAGCACGCTCTGCCTACTGCGCCGCAATTATCGAGATTATCGTCATCACACGAATCGCCGCTTGCGCTCATGTGCGTGCTGTCCAGTCTGGAGCACTGGATGAGAACGCATTGTC
>CAMKRB010000252.1 GCA_946415045.1 uncultured Myxococcales bacterium | reverse complement strand
TGCAGCATCTCCCGCAGCTGCAGCATCTCCCGCAGCTGCAGCATCTCCCGCAGCTCCCGAACAGCCACGGCTTATCCAGCCGCAGAGAGCTGCATTTCTGAGCAACCCATCACAACAACCGGCGAATTCAGTTTCCCAAACTGATAACAAGCCACAGGCTTTTGAACCCAGGACACTGTCTGCACCTGCACCTGCTCCTGCCCCAGAACCAAAGCAGCCGGATCTGCGCAATACCAATATTTTCTGGTCCATTCCCGAATCCAGATTCAGCTTGCATCTGGAACGCCGTCACAGCCCTGTCCAACGCACACTGGATCAATTCAGGGCGCTGATTGAATCGCACAACGGCACAGTCCTCGCCCATCGGAATAATCGTCCAAACATTTTGCGCGATTCGGCTACCCCCGGCAACCGCATCCGTCCCGAAATCAAAACCATCGATTTCCAGGCATTTACCGAGCGCTTGTTCAATATGGCATTGCGCATGGAAATGGATATAGGGCTCAGCCGCTTTAACAATCCATACACCGTGGTCGACTGGTATGGCGAAGTTCAGCCGCTTCCACCAGTTGCCAGCGCACAAGTCACCGAATCTTCGCAACCGGCAGAATCCCAGCCAGCGGCCAAAACGGCAGCTACCGCATCCGGGCCAGCCTCTGCAGCTGTATCGGACACCACAACATCCAAAGCCGACGCCCAGAATGACGAACTCACCGCAGTACTGAACCTGTTCAAAACAGAGGTGCGGCCATTCCATGCCGACTATTCACAAACAAACGATCTGTTCAATGCCCACCTGAGCGTGCATTCTGAACGCATCACGACATTGATGTGTGACTGGGCCCGTGCATTGCCCATGATCGATGCGGGTGTCATAGACCCCAAAACCGGAAAACCGCTGCTCGTCTTGTTTATGGAGCGCTTTTTCCAGTACCTCGAAATCGATACCAAAGCCGCCGAAGCGCAGAATGTCCATTTGCCCGACGCCATTATTCAGGCTCGCTTTCACCTGGACAACATCGATTTGCTCATTCTGTGGTTCCTCACTGCGCTCGAAATCGATCCCAGATTCAGGCAATCCCTGATGGCAACCTGGAATCTGTCCATCCAGGTCTATATGAGCGCCGGCGTTCTGATGCGTTTGATGACCATGGGTGCAAGACAGCGAACCGACGTGATTTCACGTGTATCCCCATCATCGCCGATGGAATTTCTGGGGCTGTTCAAGATTGTGCAAAACAGCGGACCAATCTCGCCGCTGTATTACGAAATCGTCGTATCCGAACAGATCGTTCACATGTTCTCGGGTACGCCATCGCTTTCGCTGCTTTCCCGGCAATTCGCCGAAATCCAGTTTCCATCGCTTGCGCCCGAAACCTATATCGCGCCCGAAAACGAAAAAACGCTCGAAATCGTCAAGAATTACCTCGAACGTCCGCCCATCAATTCGCTAAAGAATCTGGACCGAAACAACCTGGATTTCGTTCCGTCACTGGGATTTCTCGTCGAAGGTCTGCCAGGAACCGGACGCTGTACGCTGATAAAGATCATCGCAACCAAACTCAATCGTCCCATCATCATCGTCCAGAGCAGCCCGCTGCCCGGCATCCATCCCAACGATTTGGAACTCTATCTCAAATCGCTGTTCGTCGATGCCATGCTCATGAACGCGATTCTGTGTTTCCGCGACACCGGCACGCTCTTTACCGATGAGCGCATCTCGGGATATCTGGCCAGACAACTGGCCACACGCTCGGTCGTGTGCGCGCTCTGCGTCGATTTGGCCGTCAAAATTCCGCCCGTGATGGAACCCTACATCACGTTCAAAACCAAGATGACCGCCAACCTAAAAGAAACCGCAAGCGTCTACTGGAAAGCCCATCTTTCGCTTCCACTGGCAACGAACAGCAAAGTCAACGTCAAGGAACTCACCGAACAACTGGCACTTCAGCCGTTCCAGATTCAAAAGGCGGCCAAACTGGCCTACTATTCGACCGATTTCAATCCCACCCAGCTCGTCTCATTCAACAACGATACCCTCCGCAAAGCCGCAGCAGTTCAGGTGCAAAAGAACATCGGCAGCCTCGCCTTTGTCACCGATCCTGAAATTACCCTCGATGACGTCATCGTCAGCGACGATATCATGGCCAAAATCAAGCAGATCATTGGTTCTGCCATCAATCGCCGCCGCGTGCTCTATGAGTGGGGTCTGTCGCGCAGAATCCGCCGTGGTACCGGCGTTATCGCACTGTTCGACGGAGAACCGGGCACCGGCAAGACCCACAGTGCCGAAGCCATCGCCAAATCCATCGGACTGTCGCTGATGCGCGTCAACATCGCCACCATGGTCGATAAATACGTCGGCGAAACCGAAAAGAATCTGACGACGATCTTTGAACAGGCCAGACCCGATATGCAGCTGCTGCTGTTCGACGAAGCCGATTCACTGTTTGCCAAACGAACCGCGAACGTCTCCAAATCCAACGACCGATACTCCAACATGAGCGTCAACGTCTTGCTGCAGCTCATCGAACGATACGAAGGCGTCAGCGTACTCACCACAAATCTCAAGAACGCCCTCGACCCTGCATTCGAACGACGTATCACCTACAAGATCTATTTCCCGATGCCCAAACAGCCCGAGCGGGAACGTCTGTGGCGCTATATGTGTCCGCCCGATATTCTCACATCCGAACCCATCGACTACGAATGGTTGTCGGAGCTCGAAATGAGCGGCGGTGAAATCAAAAATGCCGTGCTCACAGCCGCATTCAATGCAGCGACGATGGGCGTACTGCTCAACAGCGAGATTCTTTATAATGCCGGTGTTGCCGAAGCTTCGGCCGCTGGCCGCGTGCTGCGCCGCTACGAAGAAGGTCAGGACGACTTTATCTAACCGAGGTCTGCTTTGGAAGCCACCATCACCGGATACGACGAAGAACTCAACGGCACATTCACCGACAGCCGCGGTCTTGTCGTATCCATACCCGGTGCGCTCAAAGGTGAAACCATCCGTTATCATCTCGAGCACGTCAGTCCGCACCAGAACAAGGCATGGGGCCGCTGTACCGAGCTTCTCAAACCCTCTCCGCAGCGCATCAAATCGCCCTGCCGATATTCATGGCCATCATGCGGTGCGTGCAGCGGCTGCCCGCTCATGCACATGAACCGCCCATTGCAACGGACGCTCAAATACCACTACGTACTCGACTGCCTGAACAGCGCCGGCATCCGGCATATCCGCAAATTTCCTTATCACGAAGCGCCATCGCAGCTGCGCTACCGCAACCGCACCGATCTCGTATTTGCCGAAATCCGCGGCCGACGCATGCTCGGTTCCTACATGCCCAGGTCGCATAAACTCATTCAGACCCGCGTTTGCATGATACTGCGCCCGCCGTTGAACCAGGTCATCGCACACATCGTCGATACGGCAAACACCCGCGCCATTCCTGCATTTGCGACGACGCAGCAACCAGACGGTGCGCTCCGGTATGTCTCACTGTTCGCCAACGCCGAAGGCAAAGTCATCGTCGATCTGGTCTGCAAAAGCGCCGGCGGCAGCAAACCCTCGTGGCTCGATGCATTCGCCGCAGATCTTGGCAGTTTCGCGCCCGTCGAAGGCGTTTCGTGGTCCATCAACGATTCGCCCAACAACGCCATCCGCACCAATCCATCCACGACCCTGTGGGGGAAATCGCGCATCCCCGAAAACCACAACGACGTCCGTTCACTCTTTACCGCCGCCGGTTTCACACAGCTCAACACCGACGTGGCCGCGCAAATCTATAAAACCGCCCAAAGCTGGTTCGAACAACGCCCGCAGGTCGTCTGGGATTTGTACTGCGGCGTCGGCGCATTCGGCCGCACCATGCGCCCCACGCGCCTGCTGTTCGGCGCAGAATTCAACGGTCCCGCAATCGAAGTCGCCCAAAAACTCGCCATCAGCGACCCATGGAAATCGCGGTTCGAAGTCGTCGATCTCGAAAGCAACTGGCCAAACGACTGGGAATTTCCCGACGTCATCCTCGTCGACCCGCCGCGCAAAGGCCTCAGCCGCGCCGTCATCCAAAAACTCGCACAGATGCACGCGCCCATCGTCTACATGAGCTGCAACCCCGCCACTTTCGCGCCCAACGTCGCCGCACTCTCGGGCAAATACATCCTCGACAAACTCGAAGCATTCGACATGATGCCCCAAACAAAACACGTCGAATTGCTCGGTCTGCTCCGCCACATCTGATCTTATATTTTCCGAACGCCCGCTATCTCGCTGGCGCTCGATACGCGGCGCGGCTGTGGCTATGCCGCACGCGGCATACGCCCCAGCACTTCATGGTGCGCTCCGGCAAAATGTATACTATATGCAGTTGGTAAGCCGACCGCTCACTTCACCGTGCGCACCGTCTGGTTCATAGCAATTTCTTTTCTATGTATACTCCAAATCTTCCTTTTCAACCTGGGGCATATCATTACCTCATATTCCATGAAGCAATGCGGCCACTTTATTCTGATTTACAAAATGATTCATCCACAGGTACATAGCGATACCTGTCTTCACCACTTTCATTCATTTCTTTGCATACTGCGCATTTAGCAGTGAGATAGGTTTTATAACTCTCGCCATCTATAGTGTATGAATCTAAGTACCACGTTAAATTATCATATTTGTCATGAAAGTGCATAAATGCTGAATATTCTTTGATGATTGTATACCAATCGATAGTAGTCTTCTTAGCCCCAACATTATATGACTTACATTCCCAACCCGATTGTTCAGCCCAAATACCGCCAGAGGAAGCGCATGTGGCACCAATTCCATCTTTGGCTTCGATACACGAACCGGGACAGTCAAAAGTCGTATAAACGACCTTACGTGCTTTACCACTGTCCATATCGGTCCACCCTCCGAACGCGAGCGTTTGCGAATCAAGGCAAAACGAATAGCTACTATCCGTTATATCTCCCATGGAAACTTTCTTACAAGTGTCCGTACCATATGCACAATATGGCTGACTTGTTTTACATTCAGATTCAGTCCACTTGCCATTTTTACACGTTCTCAGCGTGTGATAATCTATTTTACACTCCTTATCACCATTCTTGCATTCACTGCACTCACCATCATTACATACCATCCCATCATTGCATCGAATTTCTTCCCAATTCCCATTCTTATTACATACTTTTACATGGGTGTCATCAAGACACAGCTTATCCACATTAGCCTTGCATTCCGTTGGTATTTCCTGACATGTATTATTCTTGCATAGCGGCTTATCATCCGGGCATTCAGTATATTTCCAGGCATGTTCTACACATGTGGCGAGTGTTTTTTCGTCCCGGCACTGCACATCGCTTTCATTACACGCTGCAGCAACGCATTCGTTTTTACTCATATCGCAAAGCGGTACATCGCTTGGACAATCCATAAATGACCAGTATTTATCCCTGCCACACACTTTGATGCGCGTATTCGACAAGCACTCCGTCTTGTCCACTTCGGTACATGGCAGTTTGCTCGTCACATCTTCACCCGTGCACTGGCCATTTTGGCAAGTGGCCGTGCCAGTGCAGGGGATCACATTCGACCAAACGCCCTGCACGCATACGCGGTAGCCTTTGTTATCTGCCGTACATTCTGGTTCGGTCGCGGTGCATTTGTCAGCTTCCGATACACACTCACCACCATCGCATACCGTCCCGTTGTCGCATGGAATCACGCCCGACCACCGTTCAATGCCATCGTCATCCGTGCAGATCATGTATCCCGTATTATCGGCAGAACATTTACGTGCAT
>CAMKRB010000251.1 GCA_946415045.1 uncultured Myxococcales bacterium | reverse complement strand
GCAGCCGTCCCGCGGCGCAGCCGCGAAAGAATGCGCTTACGGCCGCAGGCCGTCCGGCGAAAGAACGTGCTTACGGCGCAGCCGTCATTGTGGCCAAAATCTCTTAAAACTCGGCAATCTGTGCGTTACAAATTCGATCAGCCAATTCGGCAGTATCATCATAAAAAATGCGAACAGATTGTTCAGAATCCCCGGGATCGACTGGATCTTCTTCTTCAGCGTTGCATTCAGCGCCAGGCGCACCAGTTTCGCCGGATTCATCAGAAATCCCGTGTTTCGCGCAATCTTCCTGAGTTTATCGGGCAGCGGCAAAAGCTGCGTATCGACGCCTGCAGGACAAATCGCCGTCACCCCAACGTTATACGGTTTGAGCTCAAAATATAAAGACCGCGACAATCCGCGAATATAGGCTTTGGATGCATTGTACACATTGATGCCAGGCATCATCATCCATACGCTCATCGAAGACATATTTAATATATAACCAAACCGCCGTGATTTCATGCGTTCGCCAAATAACCGGCACATGCGCGTCATACATGCAATATGCAGATTAATCATCAGTTCAATGCGGTTTATATCGGCATCGAGAAATGGATCAAATATAAATATGCCCGCGTTATTGATGAGCAAATCGATTTCTATACAATTCTGGTCGCAGTAATCCAGACATTTCTTCGGTGAATCGGCCTGTGACATGTCCAGAACAATTGTATGAATTTCGATACTATACTTTTCTTGAATCTCGGATTTTAATACATCCAGACCTTCACTGTTGATATCAGCACAAACCAATTCAATGCCGCGGGATGCACATTCCAATGCGTATGCGCGTCCGATGCCGGCAGCTGCGCCTGTGATGAATGCGGTTTTGGGTAATTGTTTTTGGGACATCTCAGAATTCAGCCTTTGCGGCGCCGTATGCGCATGGCGCATAGGCTGCCGCGCGTGGCGTATGCCGCAGGCATAGCCACGCTTCATATAAAATTAATATATATTAAATCTATCAATTGCCTGACGTATCCGCTGTGGAATCCTGCTTCTTCATGCCCAAACGGCGGAATATCTTTTCAATTTCTACAATCGGAATCACGGTAAACGCAAGGCCAAGAGCCGTCAGATATTCATAAATGCTGATGTGCTCGAACGAGAATGCATCGCGCAGGAATGGAATAAATACGACTGCTGCCGTGATGAGAAGCGAAATCACGAGCGTGCCCCACAGCAATAGATTCTGTTTTTTGAGGCAGAACAAAGACAAATTGCGCGAACGCATATTGAACGAATGGAAGATTTCGACCATGCTCAATGTGAGGAATGCCATGGTCATGCCGTCGGCGGACGCTGCGACTTCCCACACGCCGCTTTCCATGCGGTGACCGACGAAATAGCTCAGTACCGTGATGGCCGCGATGATAAAGCCCTGAAACATGATGTCGAAACCGAGGCCGTCCGCGAAGATGCTTTCTTTGCGGTTGCGGGGCGGGCGCTTCATGACGCCTTTTTCGGCGTCTTCCATGCCGAGGGCAATGGCCGGCATCGTATCGGTGATGAGGTTGATCCACAGAATGTGCACGGGTTTTAAGATGGTAAAGCCCATCAGGGTCGCGCAGAACACGGCGAGTACTTCGGCGAGGTTGGCCGAGAGAAGGAATTGAACGGCCTTGCGGATGTTGTCGTAGATGCGGCGGCCTTCGCCGACGGCAGCCACGATGGTCGCGAAATTGTCGTCGGTCAGGATCATGTCCGCCACGGATTTGGTCACGTCGGTGCCGGTAATGCCCATGCCCACGCCGATGTCCGCGCTCTTGATGGACGGCGCGTCGTTGACGCCGTCGCCTGTCATAGCCGTGACTCTGTCCAGATTTTTCCAGGCGTTCACGATGCGCACCTTATTCTCGGGCTGCACGCGCGCATAAACCGAATATTTGCGCACGTCATTTGCGAAATCCGCATCCGGAATTGCATCGAGTTCGGCGCCGGTCACGGCCATCTGGCCGGGCTTGAGAATTCCGAGTTCCTTCGCAATTGCGGTGGCGGTGTCTTTGTGGTCGCCGGTAATCATGATGGCACGAATGCCCGCACTGCGGCATTCTGCAATGGCATCCTTCACTTCGGGACGAATCGGGTCGATCATGCCGCACATGCCGATCCAGGTCAGTTCCTGCTCGAGCGATTCGGGCGCATTCGAAGCCGGTTTTTCGCTGTAAATGCGCTGAGCTGCACCAAGTACGCGCAGCGCCTCATCGGCCATCGCCTTGTATGCCGTTAATATATTATTTTTATGTTCTTCGGTGATGGGAACGGCCTGCCCGTTTTCCCATATCTGCGTACAACGGCGCAAAACCTCATCCGGCGCGCCCTTCGTAAATTGTATAAAACCATCCGCGCTCTGATGTACCGTCGTCATCATCTTGCGCAGCGAATCGAACGGTGCTTCGTCGACGCGCGGCAAATCGGCGGCCAGCTTCTCTTTGGGCATGCCATTCTTATTCGCGTCGTTCACGAGCGCGCATTCGGTCGCTTCGCCGACGGCTTCGCCCTGCTCCAGCGTTGCATCCGAAGCCAGCGCCATCGCCTTCATCAATAATTGTTCATCCCCGGCGACCTTTTTGACCACAGTCATCTTATTCTGCGTCAATGTCCCGGTTTTATCCGAGCAGATAATCTGCGTGCATCCGAGCGTCTCGACGGCAGTCAGCTTGCGGATAATCGCATGCTTCTTGCTCATCTTGGTCACGCCAATCGAAAGCAGAACCGTGACGACGGCGCTCAAACCCTCGGGAATGGCCGCAACCGCCAGCGCGACGGCAATCATAAAGGTGTCGAGCACCGCACCACCACCGAGGCGAATCATATTCACCACAAAGATGAACGCACAAATCACCAGGATCATGGCCGACAGCTTCTTCGAAAGCTCATTCAGCTTGATTTGCAGCGGCGTCTCTTCTTTCTTTGCTGTCGTCAGTGCTTTCGCGATATTGCCCATTTCGGTATCCATACCGATACCGGTGACAACCGCATGCCCGCGCCCGTACGTCACTGTGGATCCCATATAAACCATGTTTTTGCGGTCGCCCAGCGACACATCGCCATTCTCGGCAGCTTTCAGCGCATCACTCTGCTTCTCCACATCCGTCGATTCGCCGGTCAGCGGGGATTCCTGAGTTTTCATCGAAGCGCATTCGACGATACGCGCATCGGCCGGAATCGCATCGCCGGCTTCCAGCACCAGCAAATCGCCCCGCACCACCTCATCGGCACGAACGGTCTTTTGATGTCCGCCGCGAATGACCTTTGCCGTCGCCGCCGACACCTGCTGCAGCGCCTCGATGGCCGCTTCGGCCTTATTCTCCTGATACACGCCCAAACACGCATTGAGCACGACGACCGCCATGATAATCCCGGCATCTGTCAGACTCTCGCCGCCATAAACCGCAGTAATTCCACTCACCATGGCAGCAATGATCAGCACGATGGTCATCGGGTTCCTGAGCTCCCCCACGAACTTCATGAACACGCTTTCTTTGGGCGCTTCCTTGAGTTTGTTCGGGCCGTCCTTTTGGAGCCGTGACGCAGCCTCTGCATCCGTCAGGCCCTCCATCGAGGATCCCGTTTCCTTCAGTACGTTTTCTTTTTCTTCCAGGTAGGGTTTCATTGTTTCTCCTGTATGTGGGGGCGTCTATCGGTCTGCGCCCGATACGACGCCCGCCCGCCTTGGCGCGTGTCACGACACGCGCCTACTCGCCTACGGGCGGCCACACGGGGCCGCCCCTACGGCTCGCCTGCCGCCGCTATCTGCGATACGCGGCGGGCCTTGGCGCGTGTCACGACACGCGCCTACTCGCCTTGACGCGTGTCACGACACGCGCCTACGGCTCGCCTATGCATATACCGCCGCCAAAGGGGGACAGGCAATACATTCTTCAAATAGGGGACCATTCCTCGTAATAAAAAACCAACTTCCATACGCACCCACATAAACAAACCAACCGCATTCTGCGCATCGTTCCGATTCTGATCGCCGCCCCCTTGTTCCCCAATTGAATGGCGCAGGGGCATGTGCTACAATCATGCATTGATGTGACATGATGTCACATCTACAAATGATGAGGTTATGCAATGCGGATATATCTTGATAATTGCTGTTACAATCGACCATATGATGATCAGACCCAGATGACAATTTACAAGCCAAATTGTATATACAGGATTGTGTGCGCAAAGGTGAATTTGAATTGGTTATGTCATATATATTACGCTATGAGTCCAGTGCAAATCCTTATGAATCGCGACGTGATGCAATTAATCAGTTTATTGTTGCCAATACATCTATATATGTTGGTATTGAAAATAAGATGAAAATTGAAAATGCTGCATACGAGATTATGAAGACAGGTATTAAATTTAAGGATGCTTGTCATATTTCTTCCGCTATCTATGCGCACTGTGATTATTTTATATCAACAGACAAACGACTTTTGAAATACCGAACTGATGAAATTCGATTGGTAACACCAGTACAATTCGTTTCTGAAACAGAGGAGGAAGTCAATGGATAAAACCAACGCTGAATTACTGAGTTTTGGCATGAAGTGCCTTACCGACTACCTGGGGGTCATTGAAGCAGAGCGTTTTATATCGATTATTATTCGAGAACGGTTCGATTATACCAAATGGCAAAGAGAATACTTTGACAAAAAAACACCTGAAATGATTAGCCAAGAGGCGGAAGCCTATGAAGTGGCTCATCCATTTGAAGGGAATGCGCAACGAATTTAAACAGAAACATTCTAGAGGAGCCCCAAAATATGACAACACTCCCCCCACACTCGCTGACATAAACAATCGAGCCGAATTCTGCGCATTATCCAGATTCTGATTGCGGCTGCCCTGTTTTGCAGCTGCTCGAACGATTCGTGCAAAGGGAAATACCATCCTCGACAGCATCAAAGCGTCAAATTGCTGCGGTGGTTTGAGCAAATACAGAAAATGCGCCGATACATTTCTTGGTGTATGCATTGATTATGAATATCAATGCGCGGCGTCTGCTCCTGACGCAAATTGTAAATAAATATAGATTCTCATCGTCGTTCAAATAAGCCCGTAAAAATCAACGGGCTTATTCGATTAAGCTATTCTGAAATCACCTTTTCTATGATTTTATCGAGCATTTCAGGTGTGGTCGTCGGTTCATACCGATCGATGAAACTTCCATTTTTATCAAATAGAAATTTTGTAAAATTCCATTTAATATCCGGTGTTTCTTTATAATTCGGATGATCTTTCGACAATACTTTATCCAAAATCGGCGTAAGCTCGCTCTGTGGATCAAAGCCGGCAAATCCTTTCCAATGATATTTCTCCAAATGTTCAAAGACTTAATTCTGCTATACAATCGCTTGTATATTCTTCTGATTTTGTGATTCATACTGCGCCATTTATTCGAAAAGAAGAAGTGTTCGCTTCCGTCTCGCCGAATGAACGAAGAGCCTTATTCTCAAAACTGTTTTTCTTTGTTCTAAAGTCTGACATTCAATATAAAACATTCATATTCGAAAAGAAGCAATTTACAGACCCCTTCAAGCTTGAGGGCAAAATGGCAAAAGAAATATCTACGGCGTATGCTCGCAAGCCAACTGTCGAGCATATACCAAGCGGGGCGGCGGCGTATCGCGGCCGGCAAATGCGATAGCCGCCGCCATCGCTCGCCGTATGCCGCAGGCATAGGCGCATAGGCGAGCGTAGGGGCGACCCTGTGTGGTCATAGGCGTTAACTTTGTGCTGTTTTTTTTTAAAGCTCTATGCTATGAGTAGAAA
>CAMKRB010000250.1 GCA_946415045.1 uncultured Myxococcales bacterium | reverse complement strand
GAGATTGGTAAAGGGTATCTGGGCACATGTGAAAACGGTGAATATGGTAACTGGACAGAATGTCCGTCGGGCCAGTGTCATAACCGAACCGAATGCAAGGCTGTTGAAGAGTAAAAAAGGGATAATAACGACAAACCATTTGATGATATCATCAGGAAAAAGTGATGATATCATCAGGGAAATCATCAAATCTTCAAAAAAGGAACATAACGCTGCACAACAACAGGCTGTGCACATTTTCATCGCAAAGGACGGGATAATGAAAAAGACATTGGCAATTTCTTTGATTTTCGCAGTTTTGAGCATCTGCGGATGCAGTGACAACGACAAGAAACCGAACCAGAATGCTGCAGGTCCGGCCAATTCCGGAAAAAACATCAACACACTGGAAGATTACTGCGACGAAAATGCAAAGGATGATTATGATGCCAAACAGCTGAAAAAAGAATATGGCGTCATAGATACAAAAATGGTTGAACAAATCCAAAGCGAACTGGCTAAAGATTGTCTGGATGAATATGAACATTATCCCTATTGTAAAGAAGAAATAACATCGTATAATATATGCTATGCCAATATTACCGAGGCTCTGTATTTAGAAACAATACAACCATTGGAGCTTAAATGCGAAAATGAAGCTACGCCATGCAAACGTGATTGTGAGGAGATCGGCTCTGAAAAAGATCGAGATGAATGTCTCAGCAAATGTGAAGAAGATGAATATGCATGTGTTATCAAAGACCATCCATGCAGTGAACAAATCAATAAGTATGAAGCATGTGACGCTCAACACCACAACGATATCCTGAGTTATGAACAAAGCCGCAAATCAAAATATACAATCATCTATGACACCATCCTTACAAATCTTTGCACAACACATGCCGCGTCGTTTGATGCGAAGTATCTGAAAGATGAATATGATGTGACAGACCCAGCCATTGTCGAAAAGATCCAGAAAGCCATCTATCCCGTGTGCTACGACTATCTCGACAAGTTTCCCAATTGCCGAATTGACCTCATCAAATTGGAACTATGCGAAAGCGCGCTTACAGATGCACAGCAGGATGATGTTAAAGCCTTGAAGGTTAAATGTGAAGATGATGTCTATCTGCCATGCAACAATGAATGCCAGAAGCTGGATTCTGAAGAAGAAACAGCCGCATGCGTCGACAAATGTAATGATGACGAAACTGCATGTATAGACAAATCTCATCCATGCAGCGAACATATTAAAGAGTATAATGAATGTTCTAAACAATACCAGAGTGAAATCACTCAATATGAGGCCAGTCAAAAAGACTATGAAGACATCATCATGGAAATCATCAATGCTTCCAATTAACAGGGCTACCGCATAAAAAAAAGTATAATGAACGCCGTTGGCGTTCTCTATCAATAGCCCCCGTAACAGTTCAGCCCCTTATGCTCATTTGACGGCTTACGCCGTAAGCAAATGATTTGCGCGGCTACGCGCCGCAGGCGGCAAGGGGCGTTGTTCCGCTGGGGCATTCACCATCCCCCGGCGTTGCCGGGGGCTATTGATATTCAAGCCCTAACGGGCTTGAACAAAAACATGCCAAAAGTAAATGCGGTAGCTCTGCCCCAATTAACAAATGGGCTTGAAAACGACCATTGTTTGACGTATGAAGTGCCGCCCCCGGCAGTTGCCGGGGAAGTGAACAACTATGGAGGAAGCATATAATATGACGGTTCGAGTTCGATTTGCCCCATCGCCCACAGGATTCATGCATCTGGGAAATGCACGAACGGCGTTGTTTAACTGGCTGTTTGCCCGTCATCACGGTGGCGAGTTTGTGTTGAGGATTGAAGATACCGACAGGACGCGACACACGGAAGCGGCAGTGCAGGTCATCTATGACACATTAAAATGGATGGGTCTGGACTGGGATGGTCCGGTGCTGAGACAGTCGGAACGCATTGACATCTACCATCAGGTTGCCGAAAAGCTGATTGCCGAAGGCAAGGCTTATCGCTGTGTTTGCACGAAAGAGGAGCTCGAAGCCAAAAAAGCGGCGATGAAAGATACTGCGCATCATGCGTGTTACGACGGCACATGCCGCGACAAGAATCTGGGCCCTGATTGCGGTCCGCACGTCGTCCGATTCAGGATGCCGAAAGAAGGCGTTTCGATGTTTGACGATATGGTTCAGGGACACATCGAGAAGAATTATGCCGATCTGGACGATTTCATCATGGTGCGAACAGACGGTATGCCGACGTACCAGTTTGCGGTTGTCGTCGATGATTTGGCTTTGAAGATCACGCACGTGATTCGCGGATGTGATCACATCGACAACACTCACGACCAGATTGCGCTGTACAAGGCATTGGGAGCCGAGCCACCCAAATTCGGCCATGCGCCCAGAATTCTTGGACTTTCGAAGCGCAAAGGCAGTCCGTCGGTCGAGTATTATCGCGAGGCGTTTGGTCTGCTTCCGCAGGGCCTGAACAATTACATTGCACGACTTGGATGGTCGCACGGCGACGACGAGATTTTCACGATGGACGAACTCGTGAAAGCCTTTGATATCACGGGTGTGAACCAGGCGAATGGCAATTTCGACGAAGACAAGCTCAAGTGGGTGAACGAGCAGCAAATCCATATCACAAGTGCGGATGTGCTTGCAGACCATGTGATTCCCATTTTTGCCTCGCGCGGCGTGAATGTTGAGAAGGGCGAATTTTTGAACAAGCTGCTGGAGATGATGCGCGAGCGCGCCCACAATCTGAACGAAATCGTCGATCAGAGCATGTTTGTGTTCAAAGCGCCCGAGAGCTATGACGAAAAGAGCGTGAAGAAGAATTTCAATGCCGACACAGAGAATCTTCTGAACGAATTTGCAGACAAGCTCGAAGCCTCATCCACGTGGGACAACGACAGCATCGACAAAGCCATCAAGGATGTGATTGAGCCGCGCGAGCTGAAGCTTGGGAAACTTGCGCAGCCGATTCGTATTGCACTGGTTGGCATTGCCCAGTCGCCCGGCATTCATGAGACCATCTGGTTTGTGGGCAAGGATGAATGCATTCGCAGACTGCGCGCCGCAGCCAAATACGCAGCCAGCATCCAGGCACAGGCCTAGTTATTGTTAATCGCCGCAGTCCGGGGGCGTTGCGGGGGGCACCCCCGCACCGGGGGTAGGTTCGTAACGAGCTGCAGAGACGTGCGATCGCACGTCTCACAGCGAGTTAGAACCGCAGGGGGCTTTGCCCCCACCCATGTTTTATCTTGACGAATGAACAACAGAATCTCTATAATTAGTGTGCATGTTATGTAACATGTATATCGGCGGGGGAAATCATTTATTGACCGGTATATCGTGTATTTTTTGACGTGTATATGAGCCGAGATGCCCGGTGCATGGATCGGTGAATGTTTTGAATACACGTCGAAATGTGATTGAAACGCGAATTCGGTTCGCAGTCACGAGGGAAAACGTGAGTAAATCGAAACCGTCTGGGCGTGAATTGCAGCCAGTGATTCATGCAACGTTCATCACGCGCAGGAATGCGCCATCGAGCGGTTATTTGTTATTTTGGGGTCCGGATCAGCCCGAAACGTTTGACTGGACGACTGGGTTGTATCGCGCAGGTCTGGGACGGATTCCGGAATCGCACCTGCTGCCGGCCGAAGGCAGGCTGATACTGCCGGCGCGCGATGGCAGATATAAGATTGAGACCGTGCAGGGGCGCACGCTGACGATGAGCGATACGATCGAGGTGCTGGGCACGGCGAATTTTAACAAATCGCACGGACAGCGGCACAAGCAGACATGCGCATCGATAATTGCGTGGAGTTATGCGACGAAGCTGGCACTTGAACTGATAGCGAGGCAGTGTTTTGTGCCGTCGCTGAAGACGAACAGTCACGAGCTGTATGCGGTATGGCAGGCAGCGCTGGAAAGCTCGGTAGATATTGGCCGCGTGAGGCAGCTTGCCTCAATGATGCCCGCCTGTGCACACGCGCTTTACAGCATTCCGCACAACCGTTTTGGCAATCATGGCGGCCCAAGACGGCGCCGGCCCACCATGATGTGGCACCCCGAGGCATTGCTTCGTGCCTATATCGACACAACCATTGATGCATATGTGCGAAAGATCATGCTGCTTCCCGAAAGCATTGAACAGACCGCGAATCTGCGGGCGACGCTTTCGGAAATCGAGCAGACGCCATCAGAATACACCCTGGAGCAACGTCTGAATGCGGTTTACGGCGTTTCGCTTGCGGGGATGAAAGCGCAGATTGAATCGGATATCAGCCATATTCTGCAGCCCGCGATGCAGGCAGATGAATCCGGGGATGAGACAGATAGTGAGCAGGAACCGGTGCAGGATGCCCCGGAAGATGCGCCGGATAATGGAAATGAAAGCTGCGTTGAGGATGACAGCGACGAGGGTGACGAAGAAGACGAAACGATTGGCAATATGGGCGGCGACGCGCAGCCGACGAATTTTTACCGTTCCGTATTGCGGGAAATATCGATAGCCGCACACAACGGTGAGCTGACAGAGGAATTGCTGAAATACAACAAGATGCGGCTGCTCCATCAGATGATGCCGCTGAAGGAATATGTGCATGTATCGACAGCCCCGTTTGAAACGCTGAACACCTGGGAAAGCCGCTGGATAGACGGTCTTTTGAATGACAAGAACGAATCGTGCATGGAGTATCACCTGGAAGATCCGCCGCTGGTGGAATCGATAAAGGACTGGCTGTCACCGCTGCATGAGAGCGATTCGACGCAGGAGCTGAATGCGCGCACCGGATTCTGGCTGGAAGCTCCAAGTGCAGAGACGCATGATTTATGGTTTTTGCGCTACATGCTGGTGGCGGTTGAAGATCCATCGCTTGCGATTCCTGCAGGTCTGGTGTTTTCGATAGGTACCGAGCGATTCAGAATTGAGCAGCATGCGTTCGAAAACCCACAGGAACAGCTGCTCACCGATTTGGGACGCGCTGCACAATATTTCGATCCGATGAAAGCCAGTCTTGAGCACTCCAAACCCGAAGGGGTCTTGCTGGATGTAAAGCAGGCATGGACGTTTATTTCGGAAGTGAGTCCGCTGTTGATATCGGAGGGATTTGATGTGCGGCTGCCAGAGCAGCTCACGGATCAGGGATCCCGCAGACTGCGTGCGCGGTTCAGGATACGCGATGCACAGCCCGAAGATAACATCCACGGGTATTTTGGTCTGAGCGATCTGGCTGGATTCCAGTGGGAAGCCGCACTTGGCGACGAAGTCGTGAGTGCCGAGGAATTCAAGGAAATTGTGGCACTGAAACAGCCGCTGGTACAGTGGCATGGTTCGTGGGTACTGGTCGATCCCGTGCAATTGCGCGATATCGAAACGCTGATGGATCGCAACGAAACGCGCGGAACGCTCACGCGATTTGATGCCATGAACCGGGCGCTGACGGGCATGGCGGATCCCAACAGTCCCAATTCGCGCATAGAAGTCGTCGTCGAGGGCAAGATCGCCGATGTGCTTGAGCGGCTCACGCAGGAAGATATCGCCGATATGACGATGAAAGCCCCGCCCACCTTTGTCGGTGAGCTGCGTCCCTATCAGGAGCGCGGTGTAGCATGGTTGTCGTATCAGTCGAGACTTGGGCTCGGGTGTTGTCTTGCAGACGACATGGGACTGGGCAAAACCATCCAGCTGATTTGCCATGTGCTGAACCAGATTCAGCGCAATCCACAGGACAAGCGCGGGACGCTGCTGATATGTCCAATGAGTGTGGTCGGCAACTGGAAACGGGAATTCGCGCGGTTTGCGCCATCCGTTCACGTCGTGATCCATCACGGTTACGGGCGAGCCCAGAGCATGGCG
>CAMKRB010000249.1 GCA_946415045.1 uncultured Myxococcales bacterium | reverse complement strand
AGCGACAGCATCAGCGCAGATTCAGCAAATTACAACCTCGGTTATCAAATCTATATCCAAAACCTCAGCAATACCGAACGCCCCGAAATTATCATCGTCGACAATCTCTATTTTGAGCCATCCTCGACGGTCTCACAGCGCGGTGCCATCTATTTCTATCAGTTCATCGACGGCAAATTCGTCCAGTCCCGCGCCCCCATCTATGGCGACATGAAATACGACGCAGCCGGTAATGAAATCGCCGGCGGGCAAATCAGTTCGGTTGCCTTTTCCGACATCGACGGCGACGGCGATCTCGATCTCATCGTCGGAGAACCTTATTATCAGCAGGAACGCAAACGCGAAGGTATGGTCCGCACCTATACAAACCGCGGTGCCGGCCAGGATTTCGACCCCACCGATATGCTCTGGTCCGCATCTTCCGGCCGTTCCAACGCCATGTTCGGAAAATACGTCACGATCTCCGATCTCAACAACGACGGCGCAGATGATCTCATCGTCGCGGCCCCCGGCATCCGAAACACCGGTTCCGACAAGGCACAGGCTTATGTCTATGTCTTCCTCGGATCCAAAGACGGCAAAGTCTTTTCAAAAGATCCCTACTGGACGCATGTTTCCGGCCTCGACACCAGAATCAACGACGCCATGGGCGCACAGATCATCGCAGCACAGCTTGACAACGCCGGCTGGAAAGATCTCATCATCGCCGCGCCCGACGCCTGCACATCCACTTCACAAATCGACAACATCGGCCGCATAGATTTCATGTTCTCTTCGACAAACGAATGCTACACCGCCGACAAATGCCTCATCGGCAACAAATGCTATGCCGCCAACAGCATCGATCCCAGCTCCAAATGCCATCGCTGCAATCCCTCGAACGACAACTTCGACTGGAGCCCCATCGTATGCGCGGATACCGGCAACGCCTGCGCAGTCAATTCATGCGACGATCGCCTTGGATGCGTGATTTCCCCGCTCAACGAAGGCGATTTGTGCGGTGAAGTCTCGTGCAGCGGCAACACCATCACCACCCCGACCTGCGTCGCCGGTGAATGCAAAAACCAGGAGCAAACCTGCGAATTCTACACATGCAGCAGCCAGAACGTCTGCCTCTCATCATGCCGCTCTGACCACGAATGCGCAAACGGTGCCCTCTGCATCCGCAACAAATGCACCCTCTCCACCAGCGCCGGCAAGCCTGTCATCGTTCTCAGCGACTACGCTTCATCCGTTGCACCAGGAGCCAGAATCACCCTCGACGCCTCCAATTCCTATGATCCCGATGGTGACGAAATCTCGTTTGCATGGTGGTCACCAGATATCACATTCGCACTCACCAATCCCCCCGATACGTCGAGCATCTCATTCGAAGCCCCGGCCAGCGCCGGCACATACGTCGTACAGCTTCTCGTCACAGACTTCGACGGCCTCACCAGCACCCGCGATATCGTGTTCAACGTCACCGCGCCCAAATCCTCTTCAAGCATGCGCGTCCTCGCCCCCATCAATGACGCGAACATCGTCGCCAAAGACGGCCTCAAGGTGAGCGGAAATGCCGAACCCAATCAGCACGTCGACGTCCTGCTCATCTCCGACGCCAACACCATCGCGGCCTCCTGCTACGCCATCGCCTCCGAAAACGGCCAGTGGGAATGCAGTCTTGCCGACGGCGTCACCACCATCCCCGCCGGACAGTACACGGTCCGCGCCACGACGCAGTCAGCCCTCGACCCCGTCACGTTCGACATCAACGTCAACGTTCCCAACGACATCGTTGCCAACGAAGACGGCAAGATCCAGAACATCGGGTGCAGCATCACCAGCCATTCCGCCGGTTTCGGCTGGACCATCCTGTTCGCAGGCCTGTTCCTCGGTCTTGTCCCGATGCGCAGACGCTCGCGAAAAGCCTAAAACCCCGCTATTTATAAAAGAAACAGCGGCATCAGACGTGAGGTCTGGTGCCGTTTTTTTTGTATTCGGCGGCCTATCCGCCACGCGGATACGGCCGCCGCGCTCGGCTATGTGCTCGCCCGCTTCGCGGCCTGCGCGCATACGCCTCGCAACTGCGGTTGTCACCGATCCCCATCATCGGGCGGCTGCGTATCGAACGCAGTGAGATAGCAGCCGCTGCGCCCGCGTATCGAGCACAGCGCGATAGCGGCGCAAATACCAAAAACCTACAATTCCAGTGCACCAATCTGAGCGGCAAGTGCCCCCGCTGCATCCTTGATTTCTGCATAGGCGTTGTTCTGTGCGGATTGAACAATCGCGTCGAGCGCATTGACGTTGGCTTTCGCTGCATCGAGATACGCAGATGCATCTGCCGAAGATTTGACGCGGGAATAGTTCCCAATGACAGCCGCACCGAACGCCTGAAGACCGGCGAGCAATGCATAATCGTTCTTTTCGGCGGCGAGCACGGCGAGTACTTTGGCGACAGAAACGTCGACCTTCGCATCCGTTTCGATGGCAGCAGCGGCCAGCTCATAGCCCCGTGCACGAAGCGCATCGCGATTGGACTCCAGCGCAGATTTGGCGGCGATCCAACGCACATTGCGGTCTTTGAAGCGATTGCCCGACAGAATGTGCGCCACATCGATATATTGCGCGCCGCCCTGGCACGACTCGGCTCTGGAAACGCCCTTGACTGCGCAGTTCATCCACGGCATGACGAGTGCCTCAAGTGTAGCAGCTTCGGTGATTTCCTTGTTATCCTGCAAACCGAGCACAGATGACTCGTAATTTGCACTGGCCGATGTGCTGAACACTTTGCCCGCGCGTCTGTTTATCGATTCGGAGCACGAGGCCATGGCATCCGTCGTGCAGTCATCCGACCACAGGCCGTGCACCTGTGCACACTCCCGCAGCATCGACTCGCAGGCTTCAATCGTCTCATAATCCTCGACAGGATAGTCGGGCGGGGGACCATAACAGCACGCAAGCGTCGTGCTCACGCCTAACACACCGAACGCAGCAGCAGGAACTGTCAGCTTTTCTTTCAGCCGCTGCAGCACAGCTTTCAAACCACCAAACATCTCATCCTCCCTAAGAATGCCGGCAAACGCCGGTCACAATATGCAGGAAGCATTTTATCTATCATTTTATAAATAAACAATACGATTTTGCACATTTCACCCGAAACAAGGCGCAGTCTGGTACTCACTCAAATCTGCAAGCTATAAGCTGCAAGCCAAAGAATGATACAAATTTGAATCTACGAAATCAAAACACATAAAAAAAAAAAAAAAGTATCATCGACTTGACACTTCGGAGGTCGTGATCATGATGTGTGGTGTTGGATGACGGAAGTCATGAAGGTTCATGGCGGAAGTTACATGTTTATACAATTGGTGGTCAACACCACCGGTTTATTTAATTAGGAGGTTCATTATGTTTACACTTTGGAGTGACATTGATCGTCTTTTTAATCGTTCGTTTGCAGACTGGATGCTCCGCGATCGCGCATGCAGAGAAGGTTTCGGCAATCTGCGTATGAATTTGATAGATGCAGGCGAGAACCTGGAATTCATGGCAGAACTGCCCGGCGTAGAAGAAAAAGATATGGATCTGTCGGTGCACAATGATACATTAACATTCAGCGCGAAACGTACAATAGCCCGTGACAAGGATCAGACATGCTATCTGGCAGAACGCGGCGATTACGATATTCGCAGAAGCATTGCGCTCCCGGCAAAAGTTGAAGCCGACAAAGCGGTTGCAACACTTAAAAATGGTATTCTGCATGTCGTATTGCCCAAAGCTCCGGAAAGCAAACCAAAACAGATCACGATCAACGGGTAATCCATACAATTTGTAACTTTCTTCAAAACTATATAAATATATAAGGAGAATGTATCATGTCAGAGAATATGATTCAGAGTTGTAATTGTAACGACAAACTGCAGGTTAAAGGCGACCAGCAGGAAACAGAAGAGCGCATCGTTAGAGTGCAGCCAGCTGCCGATATCATCGAAACCAAAGAGAGTTTTATCGTCAACATGGATATGCCCGGTCTCGATCCCGCAAAGATTACAGTGAATCTCGACAAGGAAATCCTGACAGTCGAAGCAAAATCTGAAGTTGATGGTTTCCCGCCTCAGATGTTCTACAGACAGTTCCGCGTGATGAGAGGTCTGGATGCTTCCAAATGCCACGCCGATTATAAACAGGGTGTTCTGGCACTCACACTGGCAAAACCAACATCTGCGCAGCCGCGGCAGATTAAGATTAAGGCCGAATAATACACATCCGGTCTGACCAAAAGATACAATTGAATAAGTTATCATCGCACAAAAGCCACGCCATTTGCGTGGCTTTTGTTGTTACAACACCTATCTGTGCCAGCTGTTCTATTCACGGGGCTTGCGCATGATCGTCTCATCCAGCAGATGCGAGGGAATCACGTTGTGCAGCGCACGCATGATGCTGCCTTTGGCATTGGGATTTTTGGCTTCGAGTTCTGCCAACAGCTGTTTGGTCTGATACCTTTCTCCCGAATGTCCGCGAGTACAAAACGTCTGTTCTGTAATCGGAATATCCAGATATCCGGACGCCTCGATGAGCAGCGACTCCGGCACATACAGCATCGGACGAATGACCACGCTCACGCCGTTATCGGCAGTAAGAATCGCAGGCATCGATTTGAGCTGTCCATTAAACAGCAGATTCATGATCAGGGTTTCAATCGCATCATCCCTGTGATGTCCAAGCGCTATCTTGTTGTAGCCATTCTTTTGTGCCTGCGTGTAAATGATGCCGCGTCGAAGTCTCGAACACAATCCGCAGGGAGAATCTCCGGGCGGCACCTTATCGGCGAGAATTTTCCGTGTATCGAGATCTTCCGACCAGACCTCAAATCCCTCCGATGCGATGCGCTTGAGCACATCTTTGGCTGGAAACTCAGGTGCCGACTGATTGAGATGAAAAACGCCGATATCGAAATGAAACGGCACAATCCGACGAATCGAATCCAGCAAATGGATGAGCAAAATGGAATCCTTGCCCCCCGAAAATGCCACCATGATCCGGTCATTTGGCTCGATCAAATGCCAGGCGATGGAGCATTGTGAAACAGTTCTCGTCAATTTTTTTTGCAAGGGTATCGGTAGTTTTGCCAGCATAGTGATATTTTTCCATATTAAAGGATAGGATCTGTTTAACGAGCGTGGATATGCAAATGCACAGCCGGTTGCTTTATGGCCTGGAGCGACGAGATGATATCCATCATACGTTTTTCATGAACGCAAACCTATTTTCCGGCTTCCTCCAAAAAACGTTTTTCGCTCCATCCGTTAAATTCACGGCACAAATTATCATCGATATCGGTCTGACTCAATCCCTTGCGAATGATTACCGCATTCAAGGCACTATCCAGCGCTTTCTGATCGGCCTCGGGCATTTTGCTTTTCATATCAGCAAAGCTGTTCGCGAACTCGACCTGATTGGTGCATTCAATAACCATCTTTTCCCGTGGCGTCTGAGCGATACGCGCATTGCGTTCGTTCACGTTCACCACCTGACCACTCTGGCCGGCCGGAAGATTCTGTTGATTCAGACCTTTCAGATCAATCGGAAGATTATCCGTCATGTACAGCGCGGTTACAGCACCAGCTATCGAAATGCCCACAACGCCGGCAACTACGCCTTTTTTCTTCATAAAACCTCCATTAGTGTGTTGCACAGGGCTCGACCTGGCCATTGATCCCAATCTGCTTGTATTTCATCGCACAAAACAAGGATTTCATGGCATCTGCAACATTATTCATCGCAGATTCACGATACTTTTCGGTGAACCGGGCGACCATTCTTTGATCGAGCAATCCCTTAATCTGATCGATGGGACGATCGTCGGCTTGTTGCGCCCA
>CAMKRB010000248.1 GCA_946415045.1 uncultured Myxococcales bacterium | reverse complement strand
CTGGGCGCAGGCAGGCGTATGCCGAAGTGAGCAGGCTGATGATGGAGACGTATTGGAAAATCGGCCAGCGCATAGTCGAAGAAGAACAGAAAGGGAATCAGCGTGCAGATTACGGCGCACAACTGATTGACGAATTGGCCGCACAACTGACACACATCTACGGCAAAGGCTTTTCGGGGCGTTATCTACGTGCATTCAGGAAGTTTTACCTGATTTTTCCAGACAACGAGATTTGGAAATCGCGATTTCCGAATCTCACTTGGACGCATGTTTTCAAAACGCTTCGCGTCGAAGACCCGGTTGCCATTCGTTGGTATCTGACGGAAGCTTCGCGGGAAATGTGGAGCGTGCGTACACTGGATCGTAACATCAGTACGCAGTATTATGAGCGGCATTACAAGCAGCCTGCGCTTTCCAATTCGGAGCAGAGTTTGGTACCATCAAAAGCTGATGCCATGGAGCTGTTCACAAGCCCCGTTATTGCTGAATTTCTGGGGTTCAAGCAGGATGAAACGTATTCGGAGAGCGACCTTGAATCTGCGATTATTGCACATCTGCAGGAGTTCATGCTCGAACTTGGACGCGGATTTGCTTTCATGGCTCGTCAGCAGCGAATCTGCACTGATACCCAGGATTATTATATTGATTTGGTTTTCTATAATGTGTTTTTAAAATGTTATGTACTCATGGATCTAAAGATTGGTACAATTTCACATCAGGATGTCGGCCAGATGGATATGTATGTACGCATGTATGATGAATTGAAGCGTACCGAAGGCGATAATCCGACTATTGGCATCATTCTTTGTTCTGAAACGAGCAAAGATATAGCGAAGTACTCTATATTAAAAGGCAATGAACAGCTCTTTGCTACAAAATACAAATTATGTCTGCCTAGTGACGAACAGTTAAAACAAGAAATAGAAAGGCAAAAAGAGCTTTTCTATATGCAGCATCCAGAGAAGAAACCGTTGAATTCATGAGTATTAATACGCCCGCGTATCGCAGATAGCAGGCGCCAGCGAGCCATAGGCGCGTGTCGTGACACGCGCCAAGGCGAGCACGAAGGCCGTATTGCGCCACAGGCGCATAGGCCGCATTCCAAAAACGATTCAATGCCTTTGGACCATTTTCCGCGAAAAAAATATATCCATTAAACACAGGCCGCACACCACATCATCTTATTCGCCCATTATCAGCGGCAGGACACGCGTTTCTATAAACTCGACGCGATCATAGATTCTAACTTTAAACGTGCCGGTCACGCCTACCGAAATATGCTTGTCGGGATTGACATAGATGATATTTCCGCCATCCCCGATAGCCGCCACGACCGGTTCGTTCTTGTAAGGTCTGTACCATAAATAGCCATATTCCATATTGCCGAAGTGCTCATCCAACTGCAGGCGTGGCGCGGTCATCTGCGCAATCCATTGTTCTGAGACGACTCTGGTTTGATGATATATACCACCGTTCAGAACCAGTGTTCCAATTTTGGCAAGGTCACGGGCTGACAATGCCAGTCCCCATCCGGCGGTGACACGTCCCTGCGGATCAGAGTACCATTCGTTTTTATGCGGCGCTTTGCTCATCAGGTAGTTCAACTGGTCTTCTTTGGAGCTGTCCCCGTGAGGCATATGTTCGGGAATATCAAGCGGTTTAAATAGATATCGGTTTGCAAAATCAATACAACTTAAACCAGAACTATTTTCGATGATGCCCGTCAGAATTTGTATGCCAAGTGAGGCATATTTAAACGCCCCCGTCAATCCCGAACGACCGCCGAGCAAATCGAGTGCCGCCTTTGTCCAGTCATTGGATGTACATACTTTTTTCCACGGTTCTGAACGATATTTATAAGGCGCGGTCATCGTCAGCAGATGTTTTAGCGTGACATCGTAAATCGTCTTTTCGCCGCGTTTGACCATATAATCCGGGAAAAAGTCCAATACTTTTTGGTCGACGTTTTGAATATATCCTTTATCAACGGCGATACCGATGAGCAATGCCATCACGCCCTTGGTAACAGACATGACGTGGACCGCATCGTCTGTTTTATACCCGCGCCAGCAATCCTGATAAACCGGCTGTTCCTCCTTGATGGCAAATATCTGACAGATATTGCTTTCGTTGCCCGTGCTATTTTCTATCCATTGATGCAAATCGGCTTTTGTCATTGTTTCTTCCTTATATTATCGCATCATTCCCGGCCTGATAGACCAGGAAATTTGAGGCTGATATCAGCCTCTGTCTGACTAAAACTGTGTACTTGAATATATAATGTATCTCAAGATGATTTAACTTGTTTCCTTTTATTCATTATGGATGTGTTGAGCAAACGGGCACGATGCTCCAGCCCTTTTCACCATGGGGCAAAGGGATCGGACTTGCGCACCAACTGTCTGATTTGATTTCCAACACCTCATGCCGACATGAAAGAAAGAGACTGCAAAACCAAAACCATTCGGGAATTCAACCGCAGCGCAGATGCCTACGATCAGCGTTCTCCGTTTTATTACCGCATGGCGCGCCTTTGTGATGAAGCCGTCCTCGAAAAGATTGCTGCTTTTGCACCCCCATCGGCGCGCATTCTGGACGCCTGCTGTGGGACGGGATCCATCGCCATAACGGGCAGCCACGGAACAGCGGGCGCATTCTGACCTCTGCATGGGCCTTGAGAGCGGCACGACGCCATACACATCCGTTGCAACAATCGGCCTGGTCGGCGGCTCGCTCATGGAAGGCCCTGTCGGACGCAAACTGATTCAGAGACGCGCATTGCCACCAGAGAATGCGGACGATGCCGAAGACATTCTGATAGAAGACGAAGTACATCACAAGCGCTCCGTGCATGGATATGCGCCGGCGGCCTATCAAATCGTCATTGCGATGGGGAGTGGTTGAGCATTGCGGTGTATATCACCGATGATCGTCGCGGCAGCCATGCGAAACATCGGCGATATATCCGGAAAATATAAAATCTATATGGGCGAAATCAACGATATTGGCAACATTTTTCTGAGCCTGTTTTTGGAATCGCCATGATCGGGCTCAGGCTCTGGCAGCTTGCAGATCTTGCGGTGCCACTGTTTGTGCTGCTTGCAGCGCTGACAATTCTAATGTTTGTTTTCGCGTACATTGTCATCTATAATGTAGCGGGGCGAGGTTGCGATTCTGCGGTACTGACCTCCGGTGCCTGCGGTTTCGGCATGGGCGCGGCCCCGAATGCGATGGCGAACATGCAGGCCGTCACCGAGCGCTTCGGCCCGTCCATCATGGCGTTCCTGATTGTTCCCATTGCAGGCAGCATATTCGCCGACTTTATCAACAGCCTATGCATCACCATCTTTCTCAATCTGAATTAAATAGGAAAAAGCATGCACCAAACGAAACATATTCACATACGATTTGACCACGTCGCCGTACCGGAAATCACGGTGAATGAAGGAGAGGAAGGAGACGATATGGCAGATGACGAAAGCGATTCGGAACGCGAAATTGCTTACGATGACGTGGCCATTCCCGAAATCCATCCCCACAAACAACATCATCTTGAACGATTAAAAGACTAAACAATATATTTTGGTGATGCTCACCTAAAGACGTGATAATCACGTCTTTACGGTTCGCCGTCGGCCTTTTTTGCTGCGCGAAATACGGCCTTTGGCCGCCCGCTATTGGCAATACGCGTGCGGCTTTGCATTTTAGATTATAGAAAGATAGAAATGACACAGAATATTCAGCATATCATGAAATCGCCATTGCTCAAACGGGCTGGCAGAATTGCAGAATTATTGTGTATTTTTATCATTCTGAATGCCGTTTGCCTTTCCGCATGTCTGGCGCAGCCGCTTCCGGATGAGAACATACCATACAGCATGATATCTTTGTCGAGCGAACATTTTGTCGTCAGATATCCGAAAAATGTACATCAATATGCGACTAAAACAATTGATTATGCGGAACATGCTTACGCATTGATCAGCCGTTCTTTAAAGACACAGATTGACGACCGCATCACGATTCAGCTGCTCGATCGGGTCGATACGAACAATTATTACAAATCGTCTGCCGATTTGAATGATTTTTTTGTGATTTATCTGTGGCCATCCCAAAGTGTGCTCGAAAACAATTATCACGGCGATTGGCTGGAAGAAGCGATATCGTCCGGGATTACAAGGATTCTGATTCAGCGGACGCATTCAGATTTTATCCATTCATATAATAACATGTTACTGCCGGCATGGTATCTGGACGGGGTCTCCTATTATTATGAAGTACCAGAAATGCCGGGAAAGCCATTTCATCGCGGCCTGATGAATGCAATAATTCGCAGTGCAGCACAGAGTGAGACGTTTCCCATGCTTGATGCACTCACGGCAGGCAGCAAGCATTGGATGGGCCAGGAAATTGCCAAAATCTATGGAACAGCCTTTGTCAGTTATATCGTCAAGGAATATGGCATACAATCGCTTGCAAAATGGAATCTGGCAAATGCATCCAGTTTTTCGACAATTGACAAAATCGCCGAACATGTCTTTGGTTTTGCATGGGAGACGCTGTACGATCGATGGATCGAGACTTTGAAGACGCAGACTTTGTATGATGCGAAAAAAGTTACAATCCCATCAAAACAGGATATCAGCGAACGATGGCGGAACGAGCTTGTGCAGATTGTGCCCGGGAAACATGCGATTAGTTATGTCCGTGACGATGGCAAACGCCCTCGTGCCATTATGCTGCATGATCTGGATACGGGGGAGGAATCGACGCTTGTGGAATGCACAGGCCGGTGCGAACACCACTGGACATCCGATGGACAAACGCTTTACTTTTCATCCCGCATCCAGACAGCTCGCTATGAATCGGAAACGCTGTTTTCACTGAAGATGACTGATATATTTCCAAGAAAGGTCCCATTGCCAGGACATGTTCGCGGATTTACCCTTGATCAGGATTATATTATTTCAGTTTCGCTTCTGAACGATACGCCTGTTATATATCAATTCAACCCGGATACTAAGGCTGCAAAACAAATATTTTCTGGCAAACCATTCGAACTGATTGAAGGCATTGTATCGATTGATGACAATCGATGGGCTGCATCAGTATATGATCCCGATGCACGTCAATTTGACCTCGTATTATTCACACATACGAACGAAGATTTTATCGCATCCAAACTAACGCATGACGCAGTCACTGAAAAGTATCCATTCAGAACAAACGATGGGCGAATTGGCTATATCACCGAGCAAGCCGGGTATTTTATGATTAATGCGATCATGGCTGATGGATCTGGACACGAACTGCTGCATGTACATGATACCGGTATGGTACAGCCCGTGCAATCGGAAAATGGTTCGATATACTATACGGACATTTCATCCGAGGGAATGGCCATTGCGACCATTCCAAAAGACGGATTATTGGCAACGGACATCGATTTGTCGACAAATATTGTGTCTGATGTCTTGCCGCGCAAGCCATTCTCAATTCGATCACCTGAAAGACTCGGCGATGATTTGTTCATTTATGAACCGGCCCGCAGACCGTGGGGTATACGCACGCAGCCAGCTGCCGACACAGTTATTGAACGCAGCATTGGCGCTGCAGAAACAAAGCTGGATGATGGATTTGACTGGTCAGTGCTGGTTCCGGATTCGTACAGCCCAATGTTTGGATCATCGGATGCTACGGGATGGTACCTCGGACTTGGTGTTGATAATTATGATTATTTGAAGCACCATCATTATCATGTACATTTCGCATGGTTTTTTGACAGAAATACATTCGATCTGGAGCTCACCTATCGATGGCATCGCTATCGCTGGTATCTGGAGAGCAGTGTTGGTGTGAAGCAGAAAACCCAAACCATCGATTTTGGTGATTCATACAAGTATTA
>CAMKRB010000247.1 GCA_946415045.1 uncultured Myxococcales bacterium | reverse complement strand
CTAAAAACCTGCATGCGATGCTTGTTGTGATAGGAAAGTCAATAGAAAGCTGAATAGTTTCGCGGTAACCCCCAAAAAAAAATGCGCCGCGTATTGCATTGCAATAGCGGCGCAGCATGGGCGTATGCGGCAGAGCCGCATAGCCCTGCCACATCATATAATATATATATAATTTCTATTCTGGTTTCATCGTCGGGAAGAGGATGATATCGCGGATACCTTCGGCGCCGGTGAGCAGCATACAGAGGCGGTCGATGCCGATGCCGCAGCCGGCCGTGGGCGGCATGCCGAATTCGAGTGCGCAGATGTAGTCATCGTCCATTGGGTGAGCCTCTTCGTCGCCTTCGAGTTTTTTCTGAATCTGATCGAGGAAGCGCTGGCGCTGATCGAGTGGATCGTTGAGCTCGTTGAAGGCGTTGCCGAGTTCGAAGCCGCCGACGAAGATTTCGAAGCGGTCGACGTAGTTGGGGTCGTTGTCGTTGCGGCGAGCGAGCGGACTCACGCTGGAGGGATATTCATAGACGAAAGTCGGCTGGATGAGGGTGGATTCGACTTTTTGATCGAAGATTTCCATCAATAAATGGCCGTCGGATTTCTTTTTGAGTTCGGCGCCGCGAATCGGTTCGGGCAGGTTCGAGACGACTTCTTCGAGGAATGCGCGGTCGGAGAGTTTTTCTTCGGGCACGCCGAGGGCTTTTGAGACGCCATCGCGCACGCGCAGACGTTTCCAGGGACCTTTGACGTCGATGTCGTTGCCGTTCCAGTGCATCATCGTCGTGCCGCAGACGTCGAGTGCAATCGTTTCGACCATTTTTTCGATGTATTCCATCAGAATTGTATATGTGCCATAGGCCATATAGAATTCCATCATCGTGAATTCGGGGTTGTGGCGGCGATCGCAGCCTTCGTTGCGGAAGTTGCGATTGAGCTCGAATACGCGTTCAAAGCCGCCAACGATGAGGCGTTTGAGGTAGAGCTCGGGAGCGATGCGCATATACATATCGGTATCGAGCGCATTGTGGTGGGTTTTGAACGGGCGCGCGGTTGCGCCGCCGGCCTTGACCTGCAGAATCGGCGTTTCGACTTCGAGGAAGCCGTTGTCGGCCATATAGGCGCGCAGTTTCTGGGTGATGAGCGAACGTTTGACAAAGACATCGCGCACGTCGTCGTTGACGATCAAATCGAGGTAACGCTGGCGATAACGCTGTTCGGTATCGGTGAGGCCGTGGAATTTTTCGGGCAGCGGGCGCAGGCTCTTGGTGAGCAGACGGATTTCGAAGCAGCGCACCGAGAGTTCGCCGGTTTTGGTCTTGAACACTTCGCCTTCGGCTGCGACGATATCGCCCATATCGAATTTCTTATAACGCGCGTAGTTTTCGGCACCGACGTTGTTTGCGCCGACGAACAGCTGGATCCGGCCGGATCCGTCTTTGAGCACAGCAAACGATCCTTTTCCGAACAGGCGCACCGCCATGATACGGCCCGCAAGTTTAACGCGCACCTTCATTTCATCGAGTTCTTCCATCGAGCAATCGCCGTATTTGGCTTTGAGATCGGCCGCATGCGCATCGGGCTGATAGCCGGTGTCGTAGACAGGGATGCCCTCGGCGCGGAATGCATTCATCTTGTCGATTCTGTTTTTAATAATCGCATTCTGGCTCTCGATGTATTCTTCGTTCGATGGCGGCATGGATTGGGATTTATCTTTGGTTTCTTTGATTTCTTCCGGCATGATTTTCCTCTCTCTATTTTATCTGGGGCTCTGCCCCAGACCCCGCCAAGGGCCTGAGGCCCTTGGAACCCGCAATATTTTAGGGGGCGTGCCTTATCCTGCGAACTGCCAGGCACCTGCAAAGATCGAAATGGGGCCCCTTCCCCATTTCGCCTTATATTTACTGTTTGGTTGGTTTGACGTGCGTATGATCAAGATTTATCGGCGACCAATTGCGTGGGATCGCCTGCGCCATTGGAATAGAGCAGATAAGTCGTGATGAAATCGTCGAGATCGCCGTCGAGAACGGCTGCGGTATTGGAAGTTTCGTGATTCGTTCGGTGATCCTTGACGAGCTGATAGGGATGCAGCACATAGCTGCGGATTTGGCTGCCGAAATCGATGGCGCGCTTGGTCGCGTTTATCGCGTCCATTTTTGCCTCCTGCTCGCGCATTTGCTTGTCGTACAAGCGCGCACGGAGGATTTTCCAGGCCATATCGCGATTGCTGTGCTGTGAGCGTTCATTCTGGCAGGTGACGACGATTCCTGTGGGGATATGGGTGAGTCGGATGGCCGACGAGGTCTTGTTGACGTGCTGACCGCCGGCACCGCTCGAACGATAGGTATCGGTGCGTACATCCTTTTCGTCGATTTCGACATGAATGGATTCGTCGATTTCGGGATAAACAAAGACGCTGGCAAATGACGTATGGCGACGGGCATTGGCATCGAACGGCGAAATGCGCACCAGACGGTGTACGCCGCTTTCGGCCTTGAGCAATCCAAAGGCATATTCACCGCTCACTTCGAACGTTGCGCTCTTTAATCCAGCTTCGTCGCCCGGTTGTTCATCGACGATTTCGACATGAAATCCCTTGCGCTCACAATATCTGAGCAGCATACGATACAGCATGCTCGCCCAATCCATACTCTCGGTGCCACCGGCACCGGGATTGATGGAGACAATCGCATTTCCGCGATCATTCGGTCCGCTCAGCATGCGGCGCATCTCGAGTTTTCGTATGCCTTTTTCGGCTTCCTCTAGCTCGGGGAGGGCTTCTTCGGCAAGCGATGCATCATCTTCTTCGCGCGCCATCTGAATGAATGTTTCGGCGTCTTCGATATGGCGCAATTCGGCAGCCATCGTATCGACGATGGTCTGATAGGCACCTTTTTCGCGCATCAGCGCCTGGGCTTTTTCGGTATCGTCCCAGAATCCGGGATCATGCGACTCGGCATTCAGCCGTTCGACTTCTTCTTTCGCATGATCGACGTCAAAGATACCTCCGCAGTTCTTCGTATCGGTTCCTTAAATCGTTGAGTTTCGCTGTAATTTCGGCAATTTCCATGGCTGCATTCCTCCATCGCAAAACAGCGTCGCCGATCTATCAGGAATCATAGATTTTTTAAAGGGATTTTGTGATCCTAAAAAAAAATCAAAAAAACTTGGCCGAATTTTTTTTAATTGCCACATATATATATTGAAAATATTACAAAGGGACAACGGAGTCCAATTCACCAAGCAAAAGGAGAAGACGTCATGGCAGACAATCGTTTTAGTCACTACAATACCCTGTTTATCGCCAAGTTGTTCAACAATGCGCTATCGAGGCGAAAAAGCGAGATTAATGAAGACGATGTGCGGGAAGCGATCACGCAGGTTCCGGGGTATTTTGAAGATTTTCGGGCGATCATGGAACCGATAATCAAACACAGGATGACACTGGATGAGATGGTGATTGCGGTTTGTATGGATCTGGAAGCGCATCCGGTGAAGGTCCATGAAAACGGTTCGGTCAAAGACCTTGATGGATATGACAGCCAAAGGACAAACAATCAATTGATTATGTTTACATAGATTTAGTATCGGCCACTTCTTTATAAAAAGCGGGGGTGTCCGCATCGCGAACACCCCCGGTCATACCATACAGCCCATCAAATGAGCCCAATAATAATTTGTTACCAGTTACTCGCAAGATAGCTGGCGATTTCTTTATAGGTATCTTTTGTATAGTGGAGACCGTCGGTTGTCGTATAACCTGTTTGCTTCATGTGACTGTACAAATCGACGATATTCGCGCCCGGAACCTGTGTAATTTTGGCATTGAACTCTTCGATCTGAGGATTCTTTACAGACCATCTCGTATCCCCTTCCTGCATTGGGCCGACGGTGACAATGGTGAGATTAATTCCCTTGCTGACGAGTTCATTATACTTTTTGACGTAGTTGCCGCTTTGATAGAGGTCGTTCACGCCGAGCAGAATGACATAATTGGTGAGACCTGTTTTTTCGGCTTCGGGAAGAGCGGTTTTGACAAGCCAGTTATAGCCCATGCCGACCTCGGCGATGACTTTTCCGACACCCAGACTGGCGCAACTGGCCATACCAACGGTGCGGCTGTCGCCGATGACGACATAGCTGCTGCTGTCTTTTTGTGTCTGAGGCTGCTGTGTACCTTCTTCAACAGCGGCATCAAATTCCTGGGCGGGTTCTTCTTCGTGAGCCGATTCAGTGGAGAAAGCGTCGAGCACATCAAAAGACGGAACGAGCGCACCAACGCTGCTCAGCTTCCCCTTTTCGTCACTACTGTTCAAAGCCCAGTGGCGCCAGCCTGCCTGCAGCAATTTCGAAGCGTTTTCGGTATCATAGAACATATAGCGCCCCATGGCACTGTAATGCGCCGAACCACTGTATGCTCTTGGGTAATCCGGTGTGCAGGATTCGAAGTCCAGACGTCTGTCCGAATTCCATCCGACACTCATGCCACAGACATCTTTATAGTACAGTTCCAGACGCTCAACCAGCTTGCTGTAAGCTTCATCCGTATAATCAGCGCCCCAGATGCGGACAGCTTCCTGTCTCACCCAACTCTCGGGCATCAGCGCGTTGAACATATTCACAGCCGTACCATCACCGGTGAAATATCTGGCATTGGAATTCTCAATGGTATGACCGGCATTCAAATGGCCATAGACGCGCGAATCGCCGCCCAGTTCTTTAGCCATGGTATAGGCGAATCCATCATTATTGCCTGCGGTATTGCATGCATACAACTGCACATGCACATCATTCTTCAGAGCAGACTTGATCTCGCTGACGAAACCGGCAACACCGCTATTATTCAGAGATGCTCTCGGGAAGCCCAGAGAATTCTTACCACCGTGATAATACAGGCTCAGATTCTTAATTTTGAGGTGTTCCGGTTCATCCTTTGCAGATGCAGGTTTTGCGGAGACATAGGCATTATGCAGATTTGTATAAACATTGTTGATGATTGTTTTGGCGGCACTCTGTGCATTGGCCTTAATCGCACTGCCCATATCCAGGGATTCAGCCACAGAGTTTGTCTGACTGCCACCAGCCACGGCCACGCTGGCAAATTCAGCATTATTGGGCTTATTGGTCATGACGTTGCCGTTGCTGTCATATTTGATGGAACCATCAGGATTCGTTAATGGTTTGGTATCGTATCCCAGATTACCGAAATCGTCTGTATAATCATCCGTGGTTCCGTACAGCGAAACGGTGATGCCATTGGGATGCGCTTTCTGGATTTTGTTGACCTTGTCATCCGAAGTTTCGACATAGCCATCTGCAGCATTGTCGGCCTCTTCCTGCTTATCAGCGTCCTTGCCTTTGTCTTTGTCTTTGTCTTCAGTCACTTCCGGTTCTGGCTCAGTCACAGGATCCGGCGTACCAGATTCATCGGTGGTCACATCACCCGAGGGTTCGCTGGGCTTATCTGCTTTAGCGACCGTTCCGACCGTCACATTGCCATAGGTCTGGAAATACTGCTTGGCGACCTCACCGCGCGTTTTGGCGGCATTCTCCGCATTATCGGGCACTTCAAAGTCTTTGCACCAAACCGATGCCGCATTATAAGCACCATCTGCGGAGTTTTCGGCATTTTTCATTGCATTTAGGATAGCCGATTTCGTCGCGAGCTCGCTGCCCAAAAACGCGAGCTGTCCCTCGATCGAATTGAGTTCATAGCCATTGTCAGAACAGAAATTGATCAGATTTGTTTTTCGGCTGTTGTGCCACTGGCAAAGGCCATAGCTCGTCCCGCCGTCGCCGACGCATGCGGTGTTAAAGTTGGATTCGCTCTGAATATTGGCGAGCACGCCGCAGGCACCGGCATTTGACATGCCCAGATTTAAAACGAGGTACGAGAAAATCTGATTTTTGTTTG
>CAMKRB010000246.1 GCA_946415045.1 uncultured Myxococcales bacterium | reverse complement strand
TGAAAACAAATTTGCACAAATCAAGGATATCGGCATCTGCAACAGTTGCCCGCAGGGGCAAATACTGTGCGATGGACAATGCGTGGATATCCTACATGATCCGAAGCACTGCGGCGGGTGTGGTGGTTGTCAGGACTCTGAAACGTGTACAAATGGTGAATGTAAATCCAAATGTGGTCTTTATGACAGTGCAAGTATCGGATTCTGCAAAACTAATTCAGGTACAATATGTGTAGATCTAGCCTCAGATCCAAAACACTGCGGCGATTGCAAGACAGTTTGCAAGGAAGATGAAATCTGTGAAGAACGGGTTTGCAACAAGGCTTGCAGTGAAAAAGAAAAAACGTGTTATTGCGACAAGAATCTAACGAATTGTTCAGAAGTTTATACAGAAGATGCAAAAATCTATTGTTTAAATTCCCTTGGAAGCTCAACCTGTGGCATTACTGAATGTAAGGGTATTGGTATTGAGTTGGATTCTATATGTTCCGAAGGAACGAGCTGCAAAATCGTGGGTAATGATTATAGATGCGTTTGCCCAGATGAGTTAGTGCTGCATAATGGTAAATGTTTGAACCCCATGTCAATCGATAGTTGCGGCGTTACAGAAGATGCAAAAGAACTTGTTCATTGTAATGAAGCATCTCAGTTGTGTGATGGTAAGATGTGTAAGTGTCTGCAAGGGACTTTTAATTGTAATGATGGTTGTGTTGATTTACTTAAAGATAAGAACAATTGCGGACAGTGTGGCAAAAAGTGTAATGATGACGAAGTCTGTCAGGACGGCATATGCCATTGTCCAGCTGGCTTGACACACTGTAATAACAGCCCAATATGTATATCTGCTAAAAACGAGAAGGATTTTTGCGGAGCTCGGGGAGAATGTAATATTAACGATCCGAACTCAAACAATTACAAAGGCGAAAAATGCAGCTATAATTTTATCTGCAATGATGATGGTCATTGTGTTTGCCCGTCTCCCTTGGTCCTCTGCAATGGTGACTGCATTGATCCTAACGTAGATTCCACATATTGTGGCGCACATGACAGCTGTAGTGAACAGGACGGAACCGCCGGTGCAAATTGTAAAAAGATCCACTCTGAAGCATCTTGTATTGATGGTGAATGTAAATGTGACGGTAAATTACTGAAAGTGATTGATGGTGTTCCGGATTGTGTAGACGTTACTAAAGACCCAAGATGTTGTGGTGGTAACAGCATTGAAGATTGTTCCAAATTCGCCTGTGATGTTTCAGCCGGTGAAGTATGCAGAAATGGTAACTGCTCAAAGCTCGGGTGCGAGGATGATAAAATTAACTGTCAGGGACTTTGTCTATCTGCTAATGATAACGTAATGGCTGACGCAAATAACAGTAATATGTGTTTGTGCCGAAATGATGAATACGGCGAATGGTGTGATGATAATGATAATCCAAACGATGGCTGTTATGGTGGAAAGATTGGAACATTGGATAATTGCTCAAAATGTGGTGATAAATGTTTGGACGGATATACCAGATGTATTATGAAAAGTACTGGAGCAGAGTGCGGCTGTACAGAGGGGTCTGTTGTATGTAAATATAAGACAAAGGATGATACGGATTATGTGATTTGTACAGACTTGAGCAATACAGAATTACATATGACAAATTGTGGAGTGTGTGAAACTAACTGGGGAAACTTAGATGGTGATTGGTATAATGGTTGTGAAGAGAATCTGTCATCAAATATTGAGCATTGCGGCACTGTTGAAACTAATTGCTATGAACAAGTGAAAAATGTTAATCCCTCTCTTGTTAAATGCGAAAATGGCGTTTGTGATTATGTAATGTGTAACGCTGGTTATGACGATTGCGATGATGATCGTTCAAATGGTTGTGGAGAAAGCATCATCGATAACGTGAGCCATTGCGGTACTTGCCAAAATAGTTGTAAAACATATCAGAAGTGTTTGTCTGAATCCCAGAGTGAGATGTCACGTCAATATTGTTGCTTTGAAAATGGTACTGGCTGTGATGATTGTACAATAAATATTGATTCATGCTGTAAAGATCGTGGGCTTAGACTTTGGCGAGAGTGTACAAAAGGGCTGTTTGGCGAATGCTACTGTAAGCTGCTAATCAAAGATAATTATATGTGTTCTGTAGAAAAACCGGGGAAATGTTGGAAAGAAGTAACATCTGATTAAGCATCACAGAGTCCAAATAATGAAATACGTAATGTCATCGAAACAGCCGTCAAGATGCTGCGCGATTACCACGGCGATGTACTGACTGTTGCGATGATTTACGACAAAAAGGCCGGGACGCACCGCTGCGAGATGAGGATGATACAGATATAATCAGGGCTTGAGGTGTACAAATGGCGACGCGATTATATATCAATAAACGCGGCGTATCCCGCAGGGATAGCCGCGTTGGCGATCCGCAGCGGCGTGTCGTGACACGCCGCCAGGCGAGCATGCGTGGCGTATTGGCCAACGGCCAATAGCCGCGCCCCATGTAAAGACGTTCCATGGAACGTCTCTCAATAAAAAGTCACACAGAGCCGCACCGTATACGCCCTATGACGAGAACAATCTCGTGCATGATAACACCATGACGACTTGTGGGAAAACACTTCCTCGCTATTTCATCGCACTCGTGCTATGTGTGGACAGGCAAAACGGAGCTAGGGAATGCTGCCCTCTTCCGTTTGCAACAGGCGATGCATTTTAATCATTTTGGGGACACATCATTGCGAAATCAGAACTTCAGCTAGATTTTCAAGAACATGCGACTGATCATAAACGCCGCCACCATCGCAACGCGTCCAGTTCTGGCCATTATCCGCGCTGAACAGAAATTCAATTCCCCATTCACCTATATCTGGCTTTATTTCTGTTGCGGGAATATATTCATCATTATTTTCAACGGCATCGCCGTCATAATCGCTATTATACTTTGCTTCAATCGAAAAATTTGCTGTATCATAACCTATCTTTGGGTCAACGCAACCCTTGATATCATTCCTTGGATTAGGTGCGCAAACAGTCCTGCTATTCCCATAAAGCTCTGCATATTGTTTGCATTCATCATCACTGTCACATCCTATATACATATTAAATGCGCCCAATACTACACGAGCCATGAGACCAGTATGCGTACCATTGCGACCAGTAATACCAGGAGCATAAACCTGAGCCTTTAACGGAAGTGGTGTCCCGTAAGAGAATTCATTGGTCTCAGGTGTAAAATGAACTGGCGGGTTAGTTACTCGACACCATTCTACTTTTGCATTGGCAGGAGGATTGGTGTTTCCAATCAACTTTTCACCGTTGAAGCAAACGGCAGATTCGCCGGTCTGGTCGTAACAAACCGTCTGACCACAACTCACTGTAATTTCATTATTGCAATATGTCCCTATGCATGCATTTGGAATCGACTTGTAAGAATCTTCTCCCCACCCACTGACAAAAAACTTGTACTGATGTGTCTCGCCCTTTTTCCACTTGACCGTGATGGTGTGAGTGCCATCCCCGTCCGACTGCATCTTAAAGGCAGGATCGGTTTCCTTCCATTTGTCGCCATCAAGGTTGAAATCCCCCACCAGATAAACATCATAATTATCCACACCACCTGTTCTGGCTGAAGTCCACCTGTTGTGGTAAATAAACGTTGTCAGGCATTCATTCTCTGATGTCGCCGGTGCCTCGCAGGCCCCCGCCGCGTTGCACACCGTCTTGTCCGTATATTTTGCCTCGCAGTCGGCGTTCGACGCGCACTCTTTCTGCGCCGCTGGTGCCTCGCAGACCCCCGCAGCATTGCACACCGTCTTGCCGTCCGTCCTCCCTGCACACTGGCTGCTGTCGGTACACTCCGGCGTTGTAGCATCACCGCTGCTGTCGTCGCATCCCACCCAGAATGCCGCGCAACACACGAGCAAACACCTGAGCCCGATGCCCAGCGTATCTCTGCGCCTCGCCAAAACACCGCCGGATGCCACACCTACACTAGCGCTTCTGCCCCCCCGAACACATTTGCCTACATTGCCCATTCTTTTTTCTCCAAAGGCAAAAGCCCCATTGCGGGGCGTCAACAAACCGTGAGTATCGGTTTGAATATCAAATCATCGAAGCAGTTTGTCAGATGTCAACATCTCTGTCAATTCTTCTTTGGGGGGCCGTGCTATCGGCGTTGCCGATACGCACGGCGCCCGCCGCTATCGGCAAGTAGAGACGTTCGACCGAACGTCTCTACTTGCCGATACGCGCCGGGGCTCGCCTATGCTGTGCATACGGCTCGCCATTTTTGCGCCACCGTGTTATGATGCCTTGCGTACTTCGCCAAGCCGCTTCACAAAAACGATGTCGGCGGGCAAAGGAGGTTATCGTGGGCGTGTATCTGAACCCGGGCAAGTCGGTTTTTAGCCGCTATCTCGAAGACGAAATCTATGTCGATAAAACGGCAGTTCTGAAGCATCTTAACCAGTGGATAGGCAAAGACAGTGGTTATGTCTGCCTGACGCGTCCGCGCCGCTTCGGCAAGTCGATGGCGGCGGCCATGATCGCCGCATACTACTGCAATGCGTACGACAGCCACGATATTTTTGACAAGCTCGCGGTACACACCATCCCATCCTACGAACAGCACATCAACCATTATGCGGTGATCAGCTTCGACGCGCAGTCTTTCCGCGATCGCGTCGATTCCCCCCTGGAATTTGTCCCAAGCTTGCATCGGGCAATCGGCGAAGAGCTAAAGGCGCAATGGCCGGACATTCTGGCCGACATAAACGGGATTGCAAACCAGCTCATCGCCGTCCATGCCAGGACAGGCACGAAATTCGTCATTCTCATCGACGAGTGGGACAGCATCTTCCGGCGTGACAGGGACAACGAAAAGGCGACCAAGGCGTGGGTTCAGTTTCTGCGCAGCGTGTTCAAATCCGCCGAGGCCCGTGAATACATCGCCCTGGCCTATATCACCGGCATCCTGCCAATTAAAAAGTATGATGTCGAATCGTCGCTGAACCTGTTTGACGAATATACGATGCTTTCGTCGCGCCCGCTGGAGCCATACTTCGGTTTTACACCCGACGAGGTTTCCGCGCTGTGCAAAGAATACGATATGGATTATGACGAAACCATGCGCTGGTACGATGGCTATCGGATTTCGCGAAATATCTCTGTATGCAATCCGCGGGCAGTCACGCAGGCCATGCGCCGTGGCGAATTTGATGTCTATTGGTCGCAGACTGGATCGTTCGAGGTTTTGAAAGATTATATCAATATGAATTTCGATGGTCTGAAAGACGCGATATCGCAAATGCTCATTGGAACCCCCGTTCCCGTAAATACAATCGGCTTTAATACGTCGATAGAAATTAAAACTAAAAATGATGTCTTAACCGCGTTGATCCATCTTGGCTATCTCACATACGATTTTGATACCAAAACCGCATGGATTCCCAATAATGAAATACGCAACGTCATCGAAACAGCCGTGACGTATTCCGACTGGACCAAAGTCCTCGAACAATTACAAAAATCGCGGGATTTCATGGATGCCATACAGCGGGCCGACAGTGCAACGGCCGCGCAGATCATCGAGGATATTCACAACGATATATCGGTGCCGATCCATTACAATTCCGAAGGCGATCTCACTGCGACGCTATTACATGCCTGCTACGCCGCCCGCGACTACTGCATCCTTGCCCGCGAGCTGCCGTCCAGCCGTGGCTACGCCGATGTCGTGCTCATTCCCACGGGCAAGGGCAAGCAAAAGTTTAAGCCGACGATTTTCGAACTCAAGCTCAACGATACCGCCCAATCCGCCATCAAACAAATCGAGGAACGCAAATATATCTCCGTCAAGATGCTGCGCGATTACCACGGCGATGTACTGACCGTTGCGATGGTCTACGACAAAAAGGCCGGGACGCACCGCTGCGAGATGAGGATGATACAGATATAAT
>CAMKRB010000245.1 GCA_946415045.1 uncultured Myxococcales bacterium | reverse complement strand
AATCGCTGCTGCCAATACCACTATCGAAGCAAAAGACGCCGAAATTGCTGAGGCTCACAACACCATCGAAGCTAAAGACGCCGAAATCGCCGAGGCGCACAACACCATCGAAGCAAAAGACGCTGCAATCGCCGAAGCACACAACACCATCGACGCAAAAGACGCCGAAATTGCGCAGATCAACGATGCACTCACAGCCAAGACCGCTGCTTACGATGCGCTCGAAGCTCGCCTCAACCAGGCAGAGACCGAAAAACAGGCACTTGGTGAAAAACTCACCCAGCGGGAGAATGAGCTGATTACCACGCAAAGAGCACTCGAAACGACAAATGTTCATGCGCAAAAACTGCACGAAACCTGCAATGCGCTGCGCCAGGCGCTTGCATCGCTCCAGGCCGAACATCAGCAACAAACTGCACTGCTCACACAGACAACTGCCAATTACGATGCGCTGCAGGAAAAAATGCAGGAAATCGAAGCAGAACTTGGTCAGACGCATTTCGAGCTCACCCAAAGCCAGACGGAACTCGATCGATGCCAGTCAGAGCTGTTCGAAACCCACGAATCGCTCGGCGAACGCGAAACCGAACTCGAATTGCGCACCAATGAAATCAGCGAAAAAGATGAGCAAATCCAAAGCCTCTCAGCGGATATCCTTTCGTACAAACAGATGGTTTCAAAACGCGACGAGGAACTCAGCGCGATACACGCTCAGAAATATCCCGAAAAATGTGCCAGCCTGAACGAACAAATCCGGAGCATGGCCACTCATACACAAAACATCGAACACAAAATCGACAGCATGGAAAAAGAACGCCGCACACTTCGCATGGCGCTTTTACACGAGATCGATTATTTACGAACAGCATAGCTTTGTGATAAAATTATATTTGGTTTTGAGCATCATCTGGATGGCTAAGGCCACAGACCCTCACTTCACTTAACTTGCATGAAACTTGATGATGGGCTCATCATGGATGCGAAATTTTTAAAATACTGCATAGACACCGGCGTCGTCTCGCAGGACACCTTACGCCGGGCACTTGCCATGACCGATGACGGCACATCGATCTATGCGGTATTGATTCATCAGGCGGGCGTCAGCCAGGAGCAACTGGCAATTACAGCCGGTGAGTTTTACGAATGTCCGGTCGTTGACTTGTCGAGAGTCAAACCAGAACCAGCAGCAACTGGGTACGGTGCCGGTTCCATCTGTCGGCGTCTGAACTTCATTCCGTTTTCGGTCGATCCCGTCGTGGGCGTTCTCGTCGCTCTGGTCGATTACTCGCAGGTCGACGAAATCACGAACTACCTGCACGATGCCAAGATCGAGCGCATGAAATTCTATATTGCGCCCATGGATACATTGATCCAGGTGGTCAACAAGGTCTACGCTTCCGACAAAGATGTCCTCAACGAAATCCCCACAAACCTGCGTCGTCGTGCATCCATCCTGCGCACCCAGTACCTCAACCTCGATATGGTCAATGGAGGTGGTGGTGCGTCCAAACCCGATGCCGACAATTCCCATCAGCTCCAGGAAATTCAAAAAGAGATGCAGGCCTGCAAAGACGAAAACACCCAGCTCAGACACCGCCTTGAGCAACTTTCCGAAACGCTCGAGCTCGAGATTTCGATGTCGAGAAAGCTGGCGCAAATACTCAAAGCAAAAGGCATTCTCGATAACGAAAGTTTCGAACGCTGGCTGATATCACAACGCTAGAAGGTAGATATGCGCCAGCGGCATTTCCTGCAGACTGTAGCATTATTGGGCGTCATCACAGCCGGCTGCGAAGCCCATGATTACTGGGTGCTCACGGATGTTCTGTCCGTCAATTCCGAACAGGAAGTCTATTCGGCGCAGAACAACAAGGAAATATCGCAGGATTTGTTTGTCCGCTACCAGCTGGACTACGAGCTGAACAATCTCAGCACCGACCAGTCGACAGAAGTGGTCGTATCGGCGACGTCGTATGTCAACGATATCGCACGCGTCACCGGCAAAAAAGTGTGGTATCTGGAGCCCGGCCAGACCGTTCAGGGCATTCTCACGCCCTATCAGCTGCAGCTTGGAAACAAGCTGGTCGTATCGCTCGATTGCTGTTCAAACAGCAGATGCACCAACCGCGAGGTCATCTGCCCGACCGAAAGCGAATACAAAACGCTGCCCCCAATCGACGAAATCGCCTCGTTTTGCTACAATTCGTGCAAAGACACCGACGACTGTCTGCTGCAATGCCCCTCCGAAAACGCCTGCGAAGACTTCTGCCGTTCGGCGGCCGACGTGGCGGAATGCCGCGCCACCCATTGCCGCGAATCAGGCACCGTCCGCACATGCGCCTTCGAATGCGTCAACGACCCCACATGCCTGGAATCGTGCGAACGCGCCACCGAATGCGTCGACAGCTGCGTGAGCAAACGCGCATCGTGCTACCGAAACTGCCTGGCCACGTGGAACCGATGCGTCGACGAAGACTATCAACCCGACACCGACGCCATTCCATGCGCCCTGTGCGGCGGCACGGGTCTTTGCCATCCCAGCTTCCAGACCGCATCGCTGGACGATCTCACACTCACGTCGACCACCGGGGAAATCTATCATTGCGAGACCGACTGCCGATTCTATCCTTCCGCATGTATCACCGGCTGTGAATCTTTCTATACAGACGAAGCCTCGCTGTTGCCCTGTATCGACGTTTGTCTCGACCAGCACCTGTTCTGGTGCAATGATTACAGCATTCCCATCGATTACGTCGATGCCCGCAGCGATCAGCCCTGCTGTTTCGATACCTATTGTAACAATTCACTCACCGGCGTCGTCAAATCATACGATGTACAATGTTTCAACGATACAGACTGCAGCAGCGGAAAGTATTGTGCCCCCGACGGTCTTTGTACAACCTATATGAGTTCAACTTCGTGCAGCGGCAATCCATACAATCCCCGCCCCAGACATTTGTTGCTGCCGATTGTATTTCTGATTCTATACATCCGACGTCCGGGGATGCGCCATGTATAGAAACGATTTATACAAGCGCGTTATAAATAAGGGGGGCGACGCCCCCTGCGGCGCTATGGACTCGCCCATGGCGAGCCCATACGCGCCTACCCCCAATGCGGGGCGCTGCCCCGCAACGCCCCGTTCCCGGCGCGTTACTCAATTTCTACACATTTTATTACTCCTGCCCTTTCTATTGATTTCCACATTGTGGATTTCCTCCGTATCCATCTCCGACGCAAACGCTGCGCCCCTTGGATTCAGGCGGCCCAGAGCCACATTCGCCCTGGGCATTGACGCTTTCAATACATTCATTGGTGATTTCGCGAATTATACAGATGTGGGCATGCGCGTATTTGCCGAAGCGACCATGCAGGCAGGCGGTTATTTCGGCCTGAACCTGCGCTTTGGATCGGCTCGCGGATTCACTAAAAAAGACTTTCTGCCATTCGATAACGGCTACCAGTTTGTATACATCACGGGGGGCCCTCGCTTCTATCTTGCGCCATTTCGCAAACTCAATCTATACTTCTATGCACAGCCCGAAATTGCTGTAAATATATTTATGAGCAATACACTCGTAAAAGTCACCGGAAATGACAGCGTTACCGGTTCGGCCGGCGGTGCACTGGGCATTCAGTATATTATCAATGTCGTTTCCATCTCGGGCCAGATCTCGTGCCAGTACGACTGGGTATTCAAAACACTCTATCTCACCGGCGGCATTGCCGTCGGACTTACAAGTACTTTTAAATGAATCCTGCTGAACAACAATATACACATACCGCCGTTGCGCACGCCAATATCGCAATTGCCAAATACTGGGGAAAACGCGACGAACAATTAAATCTGCCGCTATTCGATTCCGTCGCTTTTGGCGTGAATGATCTGTGCACCCAAACCACAGCCACATGGTCAGACGAAGCCACTGAAGACGCCCTCTACATCGACGGCTGGCACGTGCCTCTGCAGCGCATCGAAAGAATGCAGCGCATGATGGATATCATCCGGACGCAAAAAGGCTGGTCAAAGAAATGCGTACTCCAATCACACAATGCATTCGCGCATTCCAGCGGCCTGGCATCGTCCGCATCCGGGGCTGCTGCTGCGGCTTACGCCATGTCCTGTGCCGCCGGTCTCGATTTGTCCCCCGCTGAATTATCGGTGCTCGCCAGACATGGATCGGGGTCGGCTGCACGCAGTATCCATGCGGGATGGACGCGATGGCGCGCAGGCTCTCAAGCGGATGGATCCGATTCGTATGCCGTACAGTTTGCATCGCCGGATCACTGGCCGCTCAACGTCTTTGTCGTCCAGCTCAGCTCGGCACGAAAACCCGTCTCGAGCACCGAATGCATGAAGCAATGCGAGCTTTCGCCGTTCTGGCAAACCTATTGTGCCGAAGCTTTTGCAGCTGCCGATATCGCGCAAAAAGCCGTAACAGACCGCAATTTTGGTGCACTTGCGGCTGCCGCGCACCACAACGCCATGATGCTGCATGCCCTGATAATGAGCTGCCCACAGCCCGTCTGTTACTTCGAACCACAGACCATTGCTGTGGTTCAGAAAATATTTAAGATGAGCACTGCAATTCCCGTGTGCTGCACAATCGATGCCGGTCCAAATGTCGTCGTGCTGTGCGAAGATATCGCATGTCCGTTCGTCAAAAACGAAATCATGGCAATCGGTGTGCCCTTTATTCAGACCACCATTGGCGGCGGCACAAAGACAGCAGCCTGACGCGCTGCTGCAGCCATCCGGCACGCCAAAGGCGTCTCAGCCTGAGCCCCAAGGGCGACGGATTGCAGCCGTGGGTGAAACCCACGGATCAAAAAAAACGCGGCGTATCCCAAAGGGATAGCCGCGTTCGTGAGCGTATTGGCCAGCGGCCAATAGCGAGCGCAGACGCGCAATCTGGCGCGTCTGAATCATAAAAACATCATTATTCGGCCGCTTCGGCTTCCTCGGCTTTTGCTGCTTTTTCTGCTTTTTCGGCGCTATTGTTGTCGTTTTTGGCAGCTTCGGCGAGTTCCGGATGCTTCTTGTCGTAGATAATACTGCCGACAATACCGAAGGTGATGCAGACCAAAACCGTGACGAGGCTTGTCCAGATCGGGAACTCAATCGCTTCGATTTCCGTGCCGTTGATGTAGTTGTAGAGATCGTAGCCGGCCGGAATGAGCAGCTTGACGGCAACAAACATCAGAATGACGAAGATGGCGTATTTGATGAGTTTGAAGCGTTCGATAATGCTGGCGAGCACGAAATAGAGCGACCGCAGGCCAAGGATGGCGAAGATATTGGAGGTGAAGACGATGAAGGGATCCGTTGTGATACCGAAGATGGCGGGGATGGAATCCACAGCAAAGATGACGTCGCTGACTTCAATCACGACCAGGCAAACCAACAGCGGCGTGATGAATTCGTGGCCATCGATTTTCTGGAAGAAATGCATGCCGTTGATTTCGGGCGTGTAACGGAAATGCTTCATCATGAATTTGGAGATCCACTTGTCTTTGGGATCTTCTTCTTTTTCCTCGCCAAACGTCGATTTGATGGCGACGACCACGAGCAATGCGCCGAACAGATAGAGCACCCACGAGAAGGTCGAAACGATGGCCGCACCCAGGCCAATCATGACGCCGCGGAATATGAGGGCGCCCAGGATGCCCCAGAACAGCACGCGGTGCTGGAATTTGAGCGGCACCTTGAAAGATGCGAATATCATGGCCATCACGGCGATGTTATCCAGCGAAAGCGCTTTTTCAATGAAATAGCCGGTGTAGTAAAGCAGAATGGCATCCTTGCCGCTTTCGGAGGCGCCCTCGTGCAGACCCAGACCAAAAATGTGATTCTCATAGCCCAGATACATCACACCGCCAAATACGAGCGCCAGACCTATCCAGAACGCCGTCCACTTGAGTGCTTCACCGGTATGAATCTCATGCACTTTGCGGTTGAGCACACCGAGATCAAGTGCTAGC
>CAMKRB010000244.1 GCA_946415045.1 uncultured Myxococcales bacterium | reverse complement strand
GATTATTTTTTTATCTGTCAAATTTTGGGGGTGGGCGGGCTATCTCGCCGGGAGACGTTTCACGAAACGTCTCTACCGGCTCGATACGCTCGCCTGTCGGGGCTATTTGCGCGCGTTTGCAGGCACATGCCTGCAAAAACACACGCAAATACGCCCCTCTGCGCCCGGCTATCCCTTCGGGATACGCCGGGCGAGCGCTCACGCGCTTTTGGAAATGCAATGATGGGAATTTGCATCAATACAGGTTGAACTGGCATCTGTATGGTGGTAGATTTACAGAGAATGGGGGCGGCATGGCGTTCATTAGGGCATAGGCGCTCATTATAGGTCTTGAGGCTTATATGTATACGACAAAATTCAATCCAGTTCAGTAACATCTGCTTAGAATGTTTGAATTCGCACAGTCAGAGAGTATACTCAAGGAACTCAAAGAAATATTGTTCAAATACTATCATGCTAAGCTGGAACAAAAACTGGATGAAATGTGGCAAGATGGTACATTAGATCAAAAAAGACTAGATGCAATCAATGAAATGGACTTACATAGGCTATGAAACTAGTACCCGATACAAACTGCCTCATTCAGTGTTTGCCAAGACGCAGTGAATTTCATCCAATTTGGATTTTGCTGATGAATGGCCAGAATACATTATGTATTACAAATTTTAGAAGAATATTCAGAGATTATTGGAAGACTGATCAATGCAGAAATCGCAGATTATCTCATCGGGAGTATTATAAATTGTCCTTTTGTTCAATACATAGAGCCATACTATCACTTTCATCTCATCGAAGCGGATCCTGATGACAACAAATTCGTAGATTGTGCACTCGCAATCGGTGCAAGCTATATCGTTTCAAATGACCATCATTACGATATTCTTAAAACAATTGACTACCCCAAAATTGACGTAATCGGGATTAAAGAGTTTTATGAAAAATATCGTAATGAACTTCATATTTACCATTCTCCCTGATTTTCAAAACAGATAGAACAAATTGTTCTGCAACCAATGGATTGTCCATGACCCCATTATTTCTCCTTACACTAACCATACTCGCCACACTCGTCACAGTTGCAAGTCCCTCAAAGGATTCTGACAATATAGACAACAAAACAAATGTAACCGCACCATTTGAAGTGAATGCAATGGACGTAAATAGGCTGAATTATATGAAAGAAACATTTTATATGGCCAAGGGTACAATTACAAAAGTAACATTCATAGATCTCAGCAAAACGAGAAAAGTACAACATTTTCACATGGATCTATACCTTAAAACAACAGATTCACCGCATAAAGTCCTTCATTTTTACAAATACCCTGTCTATGAATCCGATAAGCAGTTATCTGTCGGTCAAGATGTATCCATTGTTGCACAAAAGAATAATTTATCGGGAGCTTCAGGCATCGTTTACATTGCATCTCCGGATGATCCTTTATTTGTCGTGTACGGAACGATTACAAAGGTCACATTTACGAATATCAGCAAATCGTTTTTTTCAAAAAAATGGATTATGCACCTTCACATCCAAACACCAGATTCGCCGAATAAAGAAATGAAATTCATTAAAACCTCTGTCTCTGAATATGACAAACGAGTATTTACAGGTCAAGTTATATCTGTCGCAGCCATAAAAAATGATTCCTCAGAGTATTCCGACATCATTTGCCTTTTTACCGGTGAGTAAGTTATCTCGTTCGTAGCTCAACGATTAAACTATCATTTTATGGCGTTGGCATGCGCCCCGCCCTGTGCCTAGAAAACTAAATCAGGAATAAACCACATCCTTATATCACCGCCTCAGTAACCGTCTTGTCACCAACCTGTATCGTCTTCGTTCCCAGTGTTTTATTCTTATTAAAACAAAAACTCACCAGATAACCTCTTTGGGCGTGATAGTAATCTAAATATCCGGCAATCTGTTCCTCTCCACGCTCGTTGTACGCATTTCCTCGCCATATTTTGAGTTCAATGATATATTGATGCCCCAGATAATCGATAATCACATCGGTTTGCGTCTCATCGCGAGTCTGCGCCTCAATATAATAATTCCCAACACCATTGATGATGATTTTGAAAGTAAACGTTAGAAATAGTGCAGAAATAACTTGGCTATCATTGTTTTGTAACAGATTACTCTGTCGTTATGAAAAATTGTTAAATCGAATAAATTTTGCAGTATTCCATAAATAGGCAATATTCATTCTAAAAAACGCAATGAATATCATCATATGGATGCCAAGAATTGTCCCAATCAATCTTTTCTATTCTCTGGTTGGAACTACAATCTACGAATTTAAACTTATAATATCCTTGTGTGTTTGATTGAATAAGATTATTCAGAACCAATATATATACATAAATTTGATTTTTACTGTATTCTAGACTCTTGTTAATTTCATTCTTCACTTCGCTATTTAAGAATTTATCATTTAATGAAATTTTTGTTTTCTCATTAAAGCTGTCTACAATGTGAATGTAATAATTTTCGACTCCTTTGTAATCGTTACAATTTTTGCACGATTCGCTATAACTACTATCTTCATTACATAATTGCGAATGAACTTCATTGCAGTACGGTTCATTGGATAGTTTCAGTAAATCCTTGCTAATACTATTAGTCTCTGGATTGTCTGACTTAAACTCGATATGATTACCAATGTCTGATTTGTGATATATGGTTAGATCAAAATTTCCTGATTGTCCACCGTCTGCATGATGTTTGATGACGGGTGATTTGCCACTGAAATAATAACCATCCATGGTGGGCGTTTCCACGGAATAATAAACATTATATTTCTCTCTAATAAGAACTTCCAAGAACTTTTGCTTCAATTCTTGCTCACTAAACCGCTTGACAGTTTCGTCGCCGCTTTGACCACCCCTTCTAAGAGGGCTATATTTTGGCCAGATAATTTTAGGCCAATCTGACAAGCAATCTGAGCTATTCCTCGACATAATAATCATTGAGACAAATGTTTGCTCAATCATTTCCTCCATAACAAAAGGTGTCACGGGTTCCTCCTATTTTATCTTTCAAAAAGTAAGTAATCGGCATCTAGCTTCTTTTGAGCGCCCAAAGCGTCGTCGTCTTGCCGTACTGCCGCCCTGCATTGATGCAGAAGTAATCGCCACGCCCGACCATCTACGCAATGATTCGCAGCCGCTCGCTGATATCGACCATGTAGTGATCTTCGGGATAACACGTGCCTGTCACATTAAATCGCTTCATTCTGACGCTCCATTCATACCAATCCACCAGACGCCACCAACCAGCAGCAGCATTCAACATAGCATAAAAATGCATGAAATGGCGGTTTATTTTGGGTGGGACGGGCTATCGGTCGGCGAAGAGACGTCCGGGCTGGACGTCTCTTCGCGCCGTTACACCCGCCTTTCAGGGCTATTTGCGCGCGCAAACCATAAGTCCCCATGCCCCAATGGGGAAAGGGGATCCCTATCTTGATTTCGATGATGTACTTTTGACCCACTAGTCATACCCCAAACAATATCCATTGCTGACACCATAATCATCACAGCAATTGCCAAATTTATCCTTACTCCCATAACGACAGCATTGTCGATTTACCCCAAGAATGCCACTTTCACAATTTAGATCGCCATCATTTCTATTATTATGATACAACACTTTAGCACATTGATGAGTTTCTGACTCTATCAGACACAAACATTGTCCATGAGAACCGACATGATGCTTCGGACAGCAAAGCCCGTTATCGCTCAAAACACCTGTAGGACAGCAATATCCTTCTTTGTCTTTAATGCCATTCTCACAACAGCCATAACCAGAATATACACTGCAAAGACAACGTCCATTTTGTACATCTTCTTTTTGGCAACAAGTTTCCCCGTCATTTAAGAGGATACCGCTTTCGCAGTAAAAACCATCATTTGTAAAGACACTATTTAAACTGTGCTTGTCACCAAAACGATCAATCGAATGTCGGCATGCACCGGTTTTGGGATTCACATCATCGGCGGGACAACAATACCCAGTCTTACTTAAAACACCGCTTTCGCAGCAATCCCCCTCTTTATCCAATGCTGCACATGTACACTTATTTTCGTTCTCCGAATTATCGACGAATTTCTCGGGACAACACTGCCCAGAGGCATGCCGGACACCGCTTTTACAGTTACATACACCTGATTCTACACCATACGGACAGCATTCACCATCCTTGTCAAGTGCACCGCTGTCACAGCATTGACCTTGTTTATCGAACACACCGTTCACATCACAGCATTTGCCGTGCGTATCGAACTTACCGCTGTCGCAACACGGATGATTCTCGGAATCTGTTCTAATGACGCCACTTTCGCAACACTTGCCATCTTCGCTCAAAACGCCTTGACAACAATTTCCTTCTTTATCCAATACACCTTGTTTCTTCTCTGTTTCGCCATATTCACACAATTGTGGAACTTTCTTCACAGATTTACGATTGTAAAAGCCCAATAAACAACTCCCATCCTTAGATAACGAGCCTTTCACACAGCACATACCGGTCCAACTATCCATACAAGTACATTGTTCGGAATCTGTCACATATTGTACAGGGCAGCAATATCCAGCTCTATCTAATACCGGACCAAAGCAACACTGTCCGGATTTATCCGGAATACAGGTGCATTGACCACCACTACTGACATGTTGTGATGGACAGCAATATCCAGTGCTTCCCACAACGCCACTCATACAACACTTGCCATCTTTATCCAACACACCAGAATGACAACACTCATCATTGACATCCGAAATCTCTGACACACAATCTATGAGCTGTGTTCTGTCACCTCCTGACCAGGACACTTTCTGATAGATTTCAAAAGGAGCTGTGCACAATCCTGGTTTGAGGCATAACGCTTTATAGTCGCATGTCGCATCTCCGCATGGACAACCTTTTTTATCTGTACACACCCAGCCGTAATCATCACAGACATATTGTTGCCGATGGTTATTCAGGAGCTCTGGTGTAAGCATCGCTCTGTTGCACAGGCAATTTCCCGCGTCATCCACACGAAGCAAGTCAGACATAGGCGGATCAATTTCGTCGAAATCATAATCATCAACATCAGGAATATACTCATTTATGTTGTTATCATAATGTTCAAAACTACTTGGATAGCACATCATATTCAGGTAGTGTGAATCGTATATACATTTATTCTCTTTACATAATCCGCCCATACCACATGTCGATGAACCGCATGGACATCCCATAGAACGTACGCAGCGCAGGTCACTCTCTGTATAGGTGCGTTCTCCATCGCAACATTCAACATGATGCGCTAAGTGATCCGTGTAAGCATACCCCTTTTCCATTTTTGACATAATATCAAAAGATACTTTTCCAAAATTATATTCACGCAATTCATCGGGTTGATATTGTTTATTATTATTCGAGTAATATCGTCCATATCCAAATTTATATCTATAGATGATCCCAAACGGATTGTAAAGCAGGCGCTTATCCTGATAAATGACAGAAAACAGTTCGGAATAACATTTTCCAGCAACACACCACTCATTCTTTCCGCAGGATGACGAACAGCCGCACGTCGCCTCGTCCATACACTGAACGGTAGAGATAAAACCTCCGTCTTTTACTACCTGTCCTGTCAGCGGATCAATACATTTTCCTTCTGCGCACGACGTAGACATGGGACAGATCGATTCAGCACAAGCGCAACCCATGTAGTTCATACATATTTGATACTTATCATCATACCAGAAGCGAATATCCTCATAAATTTTGCGCTCGATGTCTTTTGGTTCGGAAACAGTCTTTGTATCAATCACCGGTCCCTGTCCTTCTGCATCCGTTGAAGGCACAGCTTCGTTTGTCTGTGGAACGGAGTCATCTGGTGACGGTACATCTTCCTCACTTTCGTCTTCAGCCAATTCCTGGTTTTCTTCAGTTTCGTCTTCTGCTAATTCCTGGTTTTCTTCAGTTT
>CAMKRB010000243.1 GCA_946415045.1 uncultured Myxococcales bacterium | reverse complement strand
TGGAATGAATAGCGGTATATTCAATAATCCTTTTATGATATGGGGAAAATTTCGAAGAAAACTATTTCGATATGAACTGCCAGTTTCTTTTCAGTTTCATCATACACAAATGGATGGCGCACACGCGGGAAGATTTCTTGAAAATCTCCAGAACGAAATCAAATGTTTGAAATAAATTATTTCATCATTTGCTGTATTTAGAGAAAATATTGTTTAACGTTGCAGATGTTACAAAGACTGCAACATTGGCTTCCATCTTAACGATAGTCTCTGAATTTATATTATAACAAACAGATGTAGCATTCTTCTGGTATTATATATAAAGCAAGTGTGTTTGTAATGTGTGTAAAATAATAATATAATTTAATACAAGTCTTTTCTTAAAACATATATTAACTGGTGAATCGTCAATTAGCTGGATTGTTGTCTTCGCGAAGCCCCCCCCATCGGGTTTCTGTTTCAGAAAGTGCTGTTCTGTGATACCCTATCATACCATGGCGAAAATCACCGCCAGCATGCACATGTCCAGAGGTATCAACACAAATGCAGTCATTCAGCCAAATCATTCAGAATATCCGCACCACTTCAATCAACGCTAAACAGGCGGGAACCAAGTTCGAAATCCTTGTCCTGCGCTGGTTTCTGGCAACGCCCCTTTACGACGTAAAACGTGGTTGGCTCTGGGCGGATTTCGCCAAAGCCATCGGCAAAGAGGCGAATGATCTGGGGATCGACCTTGTACTGGAGATGAATGACGGCGAATTTTGGGCCATTCAATGCAAGTTCTACAACAAGAGTTCACGCATCGATGAAGACAAAGTCGCCCATTTTCTCGGTCATCAGGGGATGAAGTTCACGCTCGACCGTAAATCACGGACGTTTTCCCGGTTCGTGTGGGTCGATACCGATGCCGTCTGGGGCAAGAATGCCGAAAAGTACGTCCACGGACGCGACAACTTCACGCGCCTGAGCATGAGCGTTTTGGCGAATTCGAATGTCGATTGGGACGCCATCGTCAAGGGTAAGGAAACGCACATCGAACCGAAGAAGCCCCGTGACTATCAGAAAGAGGTCATTCACAAGGCCGAAGCGCATTTCAAGAACAACGAGCGCGGCAAAGTGATTATGGCTTGCGGTACGGGCAAGACACTCACCTCACAGCGTATTGCCGAAGCGGTTGCAGGAACATGTGGCACTCTGATTCTCTATTGTGTGCCGTCGATTGCGTTACTCGGTCAGACGTATCAATCGTGGGCAGAAAACGCCCAACATACGCCCGAAGATACCCAGCCTGCGCCATTGTTTGCGATTGGAGTTTGCTCGGACAACCGTGCTCTCGAAAAGAAAGCCAAAGACGGCGATTTTACGGACGAAGCCTCCATCGACTCGCCATTGCCCGCAACAACCTCTGTCACATCCGTCAAAGATCGCATTTTAGCCGCACGGCAAATGCAACATGAGGGAATGTCTGTAGTCTTTACGACCTATCAGTCATTGCAGGTTGTCGCCGATGCTCAGCAAGCCGTTTTGCGCGAAACAGATGGTGCATTTGGCGTATTCGACATGATTATCTGCGACGAAGCACATCGAACCACAGGCGCGGCCAAAGAGGGCCTAGAATCCAGCTTTATGAAAATCCATGACAATGGATTCATTCAGGGCAAAAAACGCCTCTACATGACCGCAACCCCGCGTATTTACACGGTCAATGCCAAAGCCGATGCGAAGAAGCTCACCTCGGATGCCGTCGTTTGTTCGATGGATGATGTCGAAACATACGGCGAGGAAATCGCTCGCATTTCGTTCGGTCAGGCCGTAAACCTTGGATGCCTGAGCGATTACAAGGTCATCATTCTCACGGTCGATCCCAAAGACCTGCCAGACAAAGTGGTTTCGGGATTTGAAAGAGCCGACAAATTGCTGGATTTGCCCACAGCCACACGCCTTGTCGGTGCGATTCACGGTCTTTCCAAGCAACTCGTAGGCGATGGCGGTCGTACACTCGCCGAAGATCCCAAGCCATGTACCAGGGCTTTGTTGTTTGCTACCGAAATCGGCAGTGTCGAAAAACTCGGTTCGTCCAAAAACATCGAAGCGATGTTCCCCGAAGTCTCCAGGCTGTACCTCAAATCCAAAGAATCTTACGAAGAACGCAAAAAATATGTTTCTATCGAATGCAAACACGTCGATGGAACAATGAATACAAGCGAAAGAAACAGCATATTGAATTGGTTAAGCGAAGAAGATACAAACAACAATGCTTTTCTTTTGAAAAGGGGTGTGGGGGAAAACCTTTCTTTTGGCACAAAAGAAAAGTTTTCCCCCACAAACACATGCAAGGTATTAACAAATGTCCGCTGTCTATCCGAAGGCGTGGACGTGCCTGCACTTGATGCCGTCGTATTCATGGCACCCAAGAAATCTCAAATCGACATTGTACAATCGGTTGGTCGCGTGATGCGCAACTTTCGACGCGGCGAGGAAGGTGGCAAAAAGTATGGTTATATCATTCTGCCCGTCGCATTGCGTCCCGGTGAGAGTATCAACGAAGCGCTTGAGGAAAGCGACCGATTCAAAGAGGTTTGGAGCGTCCTTTGTGCCCTTCGTTCACACGATGAAAACTTCAATGCGCAGGTCAATGCGATACGCCTGAACATGGCCGATTCTGCGGATTTCAAGGCTAAACCCGGCACTTATGATCCCGAATCCGGCAAATTCATCGTCGGTACGACTGGCAACCAAAGAAATCCCGTCGAAGACAACGGCGACGATCTGCAAATGAGCGATGAACAAAAGGCCAAAGTGCGCATTGCCCGTCAGCTCGAACTCTTTGAACCCGACCAGCAAAAGATATTCGCAAAACTCGTGGATAAGGTCGGCACACGCAACTATTGGGAAGGCTGGGCAGCCGATGTCGGCAAAGTCGCCCTCGATATCATCGCGCACATGAATGATATTATCGAACGCAATCCCGATGTACAAAAGGCATTCGACCGCTACCTCAAAGGACTGCAAAAGAATATCAATAATAGTATCAACGCGGAGCAAGCCGCAGAAATGCTCGGTCAACACATCATCGTCGGCCCTATCTTTGATGCACTTTTCGCCGATTATCATTTCAATGATAACAACGCCGTCAGCAAAACACTCGCTCGCATGGTCAAAAAACTACAAGACCATGGTCTCGGCAAAGATACAACGATTCTCAATTCTTTCTATGCGAGCATCCGCAACCAAATTGGTGACATAACATCTCCAGCCGCTCGGCAACAACTCATCAAAGAATTATACAATCGTTTCTTTGCCGTCGCCTTCCCCAAAACCGTCCAGCGCCTCGGCATTGTATATACCCCCGTGCAATGCGTCGATTTCATCATCAACAGTGTCGAAGCCCTCATGCAAAAGGAATTTGGCCGTTCCCTGACAGACGAAAACGTCCACATTCTCGACCCATTTGTCGGCACTGGCACATTCATCACGCGATTATTACAATCGGGCATCATCAAAGACAAAGACCTCAAACGCAAATACCTCAAGGAACTTCACTGCAACGAAATCGTCCTGCTCGCCTATTATGTCGCCGATGTCAACATCGAAACGGTATTTCACAGCCTGCACCCCAGCGAGAAATATATCAATTACGATAACATCTGCCTGACAGATACCTTTGAACTCTACGAACGCGGTCAGCGCACGATTGACGAACTCTTTAAGGAAAACACCGAACAAATCGAGCGCCAGTGCAAAGTCCCGATTCAGGTTATTATTGGCAATCCACCGTATAACGCCAAACAGAAAAGCGGCAATGATAACAACCAAAACCTTGACTACGAAAAACTTGATAGTCGCATTGAAGAAACTTATGCGGCAGGTTCAAATGCTACATTAAAAACAAGTTTATATGATTCCTATATCCGCGCATTTCGCTGGGCATCTGACCGTATCGCCAGCAATCCGAATGGCGGCGTGATTGGCTTTATTACAAACGGTGGTTGGGTAGAGGGTAATGCTGCCGCAGGCGTCCGCAAAGCACTTGCTGACGAGTTCGACAGCATTTATGTGTTGGATTTGCGTGGTGATCAAAGGACAGAAGGAGAATTATCACGTAAGGAAGGTGGTAAGATATTTGGTGAGGGTTCTAGGGCAAAAGTTTGTATTACATTTTTAGTTCATACGTCTGCAAATGTGAGGAAATCAAACAGTTGTGCCATTTATTATACATCTGTTGCCGATTACATGACTCGCGAAGACAAACTCAAGTTCCTCGCGGATAATAAGTCTCTTGCATCCGAAAAACTGGTTTGGCAACAGCTTACCCCGGACGAGCATGGTGATTGGCTTAACAAGCGGGTAGTAGGTGATTATGACACCTATCCGCGTATGGGGGACAAAAAAGATAAATGTGGAGAGACTGATAAAATTTTTAGAGATAATTACTCCAATGGGCTAAAGACGAATCGAGACCCGTGGTGCTATAATTACTCAATAAATACTCTTCTGAAGAATATGGGTAGTTGTATCGACTTTTATAACGAACAACGTATCGCGATTTCTGAACATAGAATTGGAGAGTTCGACAGAGATCCTACGAAGATTAGTTGGAGTGATACAGTAATCAGTAAATTAAATAGAAACATTCCTTTTAGTATTAAAAATGGTATCCCTTCTTCCGCCATTTATAGACCTTGTGTTAAAGCATACTTGTACTACACGAGAGAAATGAATGATCGTCCCGGCGAGATGCCTTCAACTTTTCCATTTGCTAACATGCGTCAAAATGCAGATATTAAAGAGGTCAATCGAATGATTTGTATAGACGGCGTTTCCTCTAAGAAATTCTTTTCCTGCTTAATGACGAATTGCATCCCTGATGTGCAATTAATGATGAATGGACAATGTTTTCCGCTCTATGTCTATTCAGAAAATAATAATCCGATAAAACAAATAAAACAGCGAGCTTTATTCAAGGGGGTAGACAAACAAGAAGACTCTACAAATCAATACAACCGCACGTCTGGTATCACAGATTGGATTCGCGACCGGACGCGCAAGCAGTATGGGCATGACGATATTACGAAAGAAGACATTTTCTACTACGTCTATGGCATCCTGCATTGCCCGTCGTATCGCGAGAAATACCAAAACAACTTCAAAAAAGCACTGCCACGCATCCCGTTCGTTGAGCGGTATGAGGATTTCGTTGCCTATATGAAGGCTGGCCGTGAACTCGGCGACTTGCACTGCAACTACGAAGAATGTCCAATGAACACCACAGCAAAGATTGTCGAAGACGGTTCTCAAAATTACATCATCGACAAGCTCCGTCCAGTAGGCAAAGGCAATTTCATAGAACTCAAATACAACGCACATATCACGATTTATGACATCCCTCCCGAAGCACACGAATACATTGTTAATGGAAAATCATTGCTTGGATGGATAATTGACCAATACAAAGTAGACATTGACGATAAATCGGGCATCAAAAACGACCCGAATGACTGGTGCCGCGAACACAACAATCCTCGCTATATCCTTGAGCTGATTATGCGCGTGATTGAGGTGAGTGTAAGGACTGTGAGGATTGTGAAGGGACTACCGAAGGTGGAGGTGTAATAAGGGGATAATCGGAATAATATGGGGAAGAATAATACGAAGATAGAATCATGGGGAAATAAATATGAACGTCAAGAATCACTTGGACAAGGTGGCAACGCAGAGGTGCATCTTGTATTAGAGAGGAAAACTCAAAAAAGATATGCATTAAAACAATTAACAAATACGAGTAGAAAAAAAAGATCCCGATTTCGAGATGAAATCAGAGTTATGTCTGAGAATAAGGATATAGAAGGGGTCATACCGATAGTTGACTCAAATGCGGAAGAATGTTGGTATGTTATGCCGGTAGCTGAGCCAGTACTGGAGCATCTTAAGAATGTAGATAACTGGTTTGGAGAAGTAACAGTAGCAATTCAACAGCTCACGAAAACA
>CAMKRB010000242.1 GCA_946415045.1 uncultured Myxococcales bacterium | reverse complement strand
ACATCGCTGTTTGACAACCACTCCTCATCGGTACATGCTGTAAAAAAACAGAGAAGAAATAAGGGGAAAAGCGTATGTTTCAAGACAAGTCTCCATATCGCATGAGAAAAAACCTGTGGATGTTTACAAATTTTTTACATGTAAATCAACGAAATGGAATATGAAATACAGAGAGCGGCAAAATGTTGTTTTGGCAGAGCGATGTTTTGCGGTGAAATGAGTTTGGGCGGCGTATCGAACGCAGTTTGATAGCCGCCCGCGGCGGTCGTATTGGCGAGAGCCAATAGACCGCCGACCCCCAAAAAATAAAAAGAGATGAGGAGATTTATGGAAGAGGGTGTTGTTGAGACGCGAGGAACGGTGCGGAGTTTGCCGCGATCGTTCTGGGTGGCGAATGTGATGGAAATTGTTGAGCGCATGGCGTGGTATGGGTTTTATGCGCTATCGTCGGTGTATATCTGCGGCAGTATAGCCGAAGGCGGACTTGGGCTGTCATCGAGTGATCGCGGCATTATTCAGGGAACGGTGACATTTTTGATTTATCTGTTTCCGTTTGTGACGGGGGCGCTTGGCGACCGTTATGGTTACAAAAAGATGCTGCTGATTTCGTATGCGATACTTGCGCCGTCGTATGCGCTGCTTGGGCAGATGAAGACGATGCCGACGTTTTTTGCGGCGATGCTGCTGGTCGGGATTGGTGCATCGATATTCAAGCCGCTAGTGGTCGGAACGATTGGGCGTGTGTCGGATAAATCGAATGGATCGCTGGCTTTCGGCATTTTTTATATGATGGTGAACATCGGTGGATTTGTCGGGCCGCTTCTTGCAACGACGCTGCGCGCACAGGGTTGGTCGTATGTATTTTGGGCGTCGTCGGCCTGGATTCTGCTGAATATCCCCATTTTGCTTCTGTTTTACAAGGAGCCGGAGGGAGAGGCATCGACCCGGACGAAATCGTTCAGAACCGTGATGCACGAAATGTTTGAAGTCATAGGTAATGGGCGGTTTTTCGTGATGTTTTTTATCACGCTGGTGATGTTTGTGATGGGGTGCAAGTGGGATCGAGCACGTGGCGCTTTGTGCGTTGTTTTGGGTGATACTGAACGTCGTCGTGGACTTTGTGCTGAGGCAATGCGGTCAAAATCGATTCTGCATGAGAATCGGAAACAAGCGATTTTTGCTGTTTTTGCTTCTGCTTTCGAGTTTCTGGATTGCATATAATCAGTTATTTTTGACGTTGCCGCTGTATATTCAGGATTCGATAGACAGTCGTCCTGTGATGGAAATGATTTATTCGCTGGGCGCTGCAATTGGATTTGATACCGGGGAAGGAAGCCAGCTGGCGAATATCTTTATGGATTCGAACGGAGGCGTGAAGCCGGAGCATTTTGTGAATGTGAATGCATTCTGCATCATTTGTTTCCAGGTGCTGGTGTCGGTTTTGAACAGCCGGATGAAGCCGCTGATCACAATTATGCTGGGTATCATGCTGACGGCGTTTAGTTTCTTGCTGATTGGATTTGGTCATTCTCCCTGGCTGATCATTCTGGGTGTGGCGATATTTAGTTTTGGCGAAATGATGGCGTCGCCGAAAGCGAAGGAATATACGGCACATTCGGTGGCCCCGAAGGACAAGGTGGGGTTGTATATGGGGTATTACATGTGGAGCAATGCGCTGGGATCGCTGTTTGGCGGATTGCTGTCGGGAACGCTGTACAAGCAGATAGCCGTGGAACAAGGCGCACCGGAGCTGATGTGGACGATATTTGCATCGCTTTCACTTGTGTGCTGCGGATTGATCTTTGCGTACCATCTGAAAGTGGGAAAACGGATGACATTGACGCCGGAATCGTGATACTATATGCGATTAGGGATCTGTGTTTTTCACGGATTGACAGAACAGAAGGGAAGCTATGAACCGAAACCTTATTATTGGTGCATTGATTTTTGCTGGTCTGCTTGTGATTGGTCTGGGCGGATTTCTAGTGTACACGCTTGCAACACGCAGTAACGCAAACCAGTTGTCGGCAGTGGAACAGGTAAATGCGCGTAAGTCAATTGCGCGGGATCCTTATGCAGGACGTGAGCAGGATGCGATCAATATCGTGCGCAACTATAAGGTTTTAAAGCCAGAATACATCGACGGCCTGATGGAATCGAAGAAATCTGGCAAGCCGCTTGAGGTGGAGTTCGGTCTTGTGACCATAGATTCGCTTGTCGAACAGCAGTTTCTCGAGAAGCGTTTCAACATGGAATTCCTGACAAAAGGTGAATGGCGGGCATTGCACCTGGATACAGATTTGGGCGGAACGACACAAACTCCCGAATCGCAGTATGAGGTGTATCTGGATTATCACGACGAGGCCGTCGTTGTTGCTCCGGTTTGGATTGTCGATCTCGAAACCGGTGAGGTCATTCCGCGCAATGATATGGCAAGCGTTTTTGATCGCAATTCGTTCAATTACGATGAGGTCGAAGAAAACCTCAAACGTCCCGCTTATGTCGTCCGCGCCATTACTTCACACAAGTTTGATACGGGGATCGATCTGGGCGGCGTGTTCCTGCTTTACTTTTTGAAGCTGACGTCCGAACAGAAACATGCCGATGACCAGATCATCGGATGGACTGTGATTCATGAATTCAAGGATGAGTTTTCGGCTTATTTCCAGTGGAAGGAAATGAACGAAAACCGCGTTGCCAAGTTCCGTTTTAACTGGGCAACCAAAAGTCTTGAGCCCAAAGGACTCCTCGCCATCGACCTGATGCGGATCGGTGAAAATATGGATCCTGTGACTGCGGTGGATATCTATCCGAACGATTATACGAACGATTTACACATTCCCAGAACCGAGCGATGGGTCAAAGGCCATGGCTGCAGAAACAAAGAGAACCACGAACTTTGCACCGCTTTCGTAAAAGTGCTCGAACAGCAGGAATTCATTTCGGCTATGGCATGGCTGCTTACCAACGGTGAGCCAAATGCCACGCGTCGAGTAGAGCAGTGCAAAACCGATAGAAAGTGCTTCTGGTGGCCGCGAAAAGCATCACCTGAACACAATCCGCAGGATCGCGACGATTTAATCGAGATTAGCTATACCTATGAAATGAACAAACGAGAACAAAGCGTCTCGTTCCTGGTCGATTCCAAGACCGAAACCGTCACGCCGCTCGATAAGCTCAGTCAGTGGGCATATTGGAGCGTCACCCCAAGAACTTAATCCGAATGGATCGCTTTTCCCCTCAATACTTCAGGTGTTGAGGGGATTTTTTTAGGATAGCGGCCTGGATCTCATGATTTTAGGCCTATTTATGACCTGAGATTGGAGCTAAAGTACGAAGCGCTTCAAGCCGTTCGTATTGCTGGCGACTAAAAAAACATACGTTAAAAACGTACTATTTTCTTGAAGACCGGAATGAAATTCGAAGTAACTGTCGATCATTTAAATTGTGCGCACTGGCACATGGATATTGGAAAAGTGAATGCGTTTTCGAAGGATGCGATATCATCTCTCGATGATTTGATTTCGGATTGCGCATCGAAATTTCCGGAGTCCATTCGCGTGCTTTCCATTGAGAGTGATAAAATATCTCCGGGGAACAAACCGATATTCTCTGCCGGAGCGGATCAAAAAGAGCGCCAGGACTGGACGAGGGAAGCGATTCTTTCGCATGTCGGGAATCAGCGACGCATCATCCATCGATTCAGGGAAGTGCCATTTTGGGTAGTGTGCTGTGTGGATGGATTGGCTCTGGGGCTTGGCGCCGAAATGTGTCTCGCTGCAGACTTTGTACTCGCATCTCCAAAAGCGCAGTTTGGATTTCCCGAAAAAAGTCTTGGCATTATTCCCGGTGCCGGGGGATATACCTGGGCTCATCACCTGGCCAAGGATTTGGATTATGCCCAGCGTCTGATTGAAACCGGAGAATGGATTGATGCCGATCACGCAGAATACGTCGGAATTGTAGATAGTTGCTGTGATTCGGAGGATTTTGAAGATGAGGTGAGTGCACTGGCTTTCCAGCTGCTTGGCATGACTCCCGAAGATCAAATCGCGCACAAGAAAAAAAGACTCGAAAAAATCGACTATCAATCTCTGTTTGAAATAGAGCAGAGCAGGTATGAAGAACATTTGAAACGATAATTTGATCACCCTCCAAAAAAGCACCGAAAATTTCGGTGCTTTTTTTGTGCCATGATCGTTTCAAAATCATTTCGTGATAAAACAAAATCATCGGGTGTTGAATGTTTATGTCTTATTGAACATGTGAACAAATCAAGATGCGTTTAGTGTAAAAACGTGTTTTGTTTTGTTTATATAGTTTGTTTATATGAACAAATTGAAATATGTGGTTGAAATCGAAATGTTGCGGCGATTAATTCGTGAGTAATAATTATGGGCGTTCGCGGAACAACGTCCCTTGCAACCTGCGGCGCGTAGCCGCGAAAAACAATTCGGTGCAGCGACAGGACGTCGTTTGCATTGGATAAAAAAAAGATCTGAAAAAATCAGTGTGGATTTTTTCAGATCCGAAAAATCGATAAGATCGATGTGTTGTGTTTAAAACCCGGGATTGATTTCTTCGACGGTGACGACGTTATTTCGCAGGCTCACATAAAGCTCTTTGGGCATTTCATCATGAGAAAGAATCCACTCAGCAACCCGTGATTCGACCAGCGACTGAATTGTTTTTCGCATGGGGCGTGCACCGTAATTTGGATCAAAGCCGCCATGTTTGATGAGGTAGGGAATGAGTGTAATCTCGTCGAAAGACATCTCAATGCATTTATCGGCCTTGAGCCGTTTACTCGAATCCATGAGCAGCAGATGTGCGATCTTTTCGACCTGTTCCCGCGTGAGCGGATGGAAGACGAGTTTTTCCTCGATTCGATTCCAGAGTTCAGGAGAGAACCGGGATTTGGCGGTTTTGATGATGATATTTTCGGCGTCTTCCTGGGTAAGTTTTTGTTCGTTTCCGGCAAATCCGATACCGTTCTGGCTCATCTGGGTCACTTCCTGAGCGCCCAGATTGCTGGTCATGATGACGACCGTATTGGCGAAGCTGACGTGTCTTCCTTTGGCATCGGTCAAGCGCCCTTCATCGAGAATCTGCAGGAGAATATTGAGAATATCCGGGTGGGCTTTTTCGATTTCGTCGAACAATACGATTTGATAGGGGCGTTTTCGCAAGGCCTCGGTGAGCAGCCCGCCGTCATCGAAACCGACGTATCCTGCCGGTGCACCGATGAGTTTCGCGACGGAATGCTGTTCCATGAACTCACTCATATCGAAGCGGACGATATTCTTGGGTGAACCGAAGAGGTAATCGGCGAGGACTTTGGCGGCTTCGGTTTTACCGACGCCGGTGGGCCCAAGAAACAGGAAGCTGCCGATGGGGCGCTGGGCACCAAAACCCGCATGATTTCTGCGGATAACGTTGGAAATCTTTGTGATGTTTTCCTGATGACCGATTAGGCGTTTTCCAAGAATATTCTCCATATTCATGAGTTTTTGTTTTTCGGTCATGAGGAGGCGATCGATGGGGACTTCAGCGATGAGGGAGATGACCTGTGCGACGTGTTTCACCGTGACGACCTGATCACCGGATCTCTGGCAGAAACTGCCTGCGCGGTCGAGAACAGAGATGGCTTTGTCGGGCAGTGCGCGTTCCTGGATATAGCGTTCCGAAAGGCGAACAGCCTGGCGGATGGCTTCGGGCTCGTAAGTGACGTTGTGATGCGTTTCGTACTGTTTGATGATGCCCTGCTGAATGATTCGGATGGAGGTGTCGGCGTCCGGAGCTTTTACCTCGATAAAATCGAATCTTCGTTCAAATGCAGGATCATTATTGAAAGCGCGCCGCAGTTCCATGGGGGTCGAAGCGCCGATGCACATGAGTTCGTTTCGGGACAGCGCCATTTTGAGTTCCTGGGCGGCATCGGCATTGGGATCACCTGACGATCCCGACAGCCAGTGATGGATTTCGTCCAAAAAC
>CAMKRB010000241.1 GCA_946415045.1 uncultured Myxococcales bacterium | reverse complement strand
TGGCCTCTTCATAGCGCCCCGACAGATAGTAAACGCTTGCGATGGTATAGAGCAAATCCTCGCGGCTGGGATCCCGTGCATAAGCCTTTTCGTAGTATTCAACGGCATCATCGATATGCCCGCGCTCATACTGGATATGTCCCATATTGATGCGGGCGATGTTATCATCCGGAGCGAGTTCGAGCAGTGTGGTGAGTGCAGCTTCGGCATTCTGGATGTTATGCGCCTGAATATAGGCCGAAGAAAGCGCCCGGTAAGCCTGGGCATCGTTTGGCGACAGCTCGGCATATTGCTCGAAATACGGCTGAGCTTTGGCCGCATCACCGCGATCAAGATAAATCTTGCCCAGCACGAAATAGGCTTCGGGCAAATCCTGCCGCACAACGATGACATCCTTGAGCAGGGATTCGGCCTCGTCCAGCCGGCCGACCTGGTAATAGTTCAATCCCAGATAATGCTTGAGCTCGATGTTATCGGGACTTCGCTGCAAACCGGTTTCGAGGTACTGCACAGCATCCTGGCTTTGCTTGAGAGCATACAGAACGTATCCCAGGCGCACATAAGCCTGATACATGGAGGGATCCGCACTGATCGCATGTCGGTATTGAGCTGCAGCTTCTTCGAGATATTTGCTGTCACCCCGCTGTTCAGCCTGCCGCTCCAGCTTAATGCCTGCATCATAATTTTCCTGAGATTGCCTGGTCGCATAATGGCTCTGAGCCATCGCCTGCACGCCTCCAAAACTCGCAGAGGCAGCCAGTATCAAAGCACATAATCCAAAATGTCGCATACACCTCTCCTTCGGGACGAGATCAGAATACGCCTAGTGTATTTTACACAATTCCGCATCGCAATAGCAAGAACTCACACCAAATACCGCCCATTTTTATGATTGCAGATCCATAAAAAACCGGCCTCTCGTATGCGGATTGTGATATACAGGAAGCGTCCTGATTCACGTACAATACAGGAGTCCCTGATATGCCGAACAACAGCAAAAATAGACAGACACAGCCCACAGCTGATGCAAATGTCACCGAAGAGATCCGACACGCAGACGATACCGCAGCATCGCCGCAATCCAGCGGTACAGACGAAAGTAGTCAAAGCCCGAAAGACAGCGAGGCATCCGAAAACAAACGCGAATTGGATTTATCGCCCGAGGGACTCAACGAAGCCTACCTCAACGTGTGGCGTCGTCTGGTCATTATGCTGTGCGCATTTTACGCGCGCCGTTTTCCCGAACGCTGCCTCCGCGTCGGCCAGGATACGGATGATGTCCCGATTCAAAGCACCGTTCTTGAACGCGCACTCTATGATGACGATATGTTCTTCAGCGCGGTCCGTCTGGCCGACGAGAACGTCTTTTTTGATCACAAGGAAATTCCGGGCCAGGAAGAAATCATCGATCTGCTTGTAAACCTTTCAGATGCGCTCGCTTCGATACGCAATGTCGCCGCATCCGAAGGCGTCGAGCTGGCGATTGATCGCATCCGTAAAACCTTTGCACTCAGCCACAACGAAATCATGCTGCTCGTCGTCGTCGCGCTTGCAGCCATCGACAGCACCGTCTATCGTGCGATGTCGTTTGCAGCCGGCACCCTCACTGCACGCAAGTTCAAGGTTTCGTTCATCTGCGATTTATGCGGTTTTGATCGCGAGACATCCCGCAAATACATGGAACTTCTCAGCGACCGTGGCCAGCTCATCCGCATGCGTCTGCTCATTCCCGAACGGGGCTATGGATTTGCCGGTCTGCTGCCGCGCGCGTTTGCCGATCTCGGCATTGATCAGCGCGTGCTCGATGCCATCAAAAACGCCGAGCTCACCGCGAATCTTTCCCCGCACATGCATCTGTATGAACAGGCACTGCGGCCGCAGGCGCTCTCACTTTCCAAAGAATTCACCAAGCATTTCAAGTCGCTGATGTCCATGCCGCAGGCGCGCATTCTGCTCACCGGTGCCCCGCATTCCGGCAGGCGCACCGCCACATGCAGCTTCGCCAAGAGTATTCTCAAAAAGCGCGTCATCGGCGTCGACTTTGTCTCCGAAATCGAGCACCTGCCCGAAGACGAAGTCGAGATGAAGATTTGTGACTATCTGCGCGAATCCCTGCTGCTCAATGCCGTTTTGCTCATCCGGTTTGATTCTCTCAAACCGGGGTCTGCTGCAGAACACACGCTCGACAATCTCCAGCCTCCGCTCTCGCGCCATTTTGCCTACTATCCCGGCACCATCGTCGTCTCTGCCCAAAAGAGCAGCCCCACCATCACGCGGCTCTTCGAGAATATGGTCGAATGCCACATCCACATGCCCGCTCCGGCCGAACAGGAACGCATCTGGCTCGAAGCCCTCACCGGAATCTTTGACGATCACGAGCTGCACCGCATCGCTTCATCGTTTTCAAACAACTACCAACTCACCGTTGGCGAGATTCTTCAGACCGTCCAGCGCAGCTTGGATGCACATGCACAGCGCGCCGAAGTCGACCCCACCGCCACCCTTGAATCCCACCACATCCTCGAAGAAATCCGCCAGTGTTTCAGCCACGATCTCGACAACCTCGCCGATGTCGTTCTGAGCGATATCCCCATTGAACGCGTCATCCTGCCCGACAGCACCGCCAAAACCGTTCACGAAATACTCGATTTTGCCCGCTGCCAGCGCAAGGTACTCGACGAGTGGGGCTACCGCAAATGCAGCAACTACGGCAATTCCCTGTCGATGCTGTTTGCCGGTCCCCCGGGCACCGGTAAAACACTCCTCGCCACGGCCATGGCCCACGAACTCGGCAAGATTCTCTACCGCGTCGATCTCTCCCGTATCGTCGACAAATACGTCGGTGAGACCGAGAAAAACCTCGCCAAAATCTTCGACGAAGCCGCCAAAGCACAGGCGATCCTGCTCTTCGACGAAGCCGATTCCCTCTTCGCCAAACGAACCGACGTCAAATCGTCCAACGACCGCTATGCCAACCTCGAGGTCAATTTCCTCATCCAGCGCCTCGAATCCTACGAAGGCATCAGCATCCTCACCACCAATCTTCAGTCCAGCATTGACGAAGCATTCAAACGACGTCTGCGTTACATCGTCGAATTCAAAGATCCCGATAAGGAAGAACGCATGCTGCTTTGGAAATCACTCATCGCACCCAAAACACCTCTGCAGGACGATATCAACTGGCGCATTCTGGCCGAAAGCTTCGAGCTCTCCGGCGGCCACATTCGCAATGCCACGCTCAATGCCTCAATCCGCGCGGCAGCAAAAAATGAAGCACTCGGCATGCAATATCTGCTCGAAGCCGCCATTGCCGAAACCCAAAAACTGGGCAAATTAGTCAAACTCAGCGACCGCGTGCTGCTCATCCTGGACAGCTACGGCGTTGAAATATAAGGAGGAAAAATGAACATTTTAGGAACCAACGTCCCAGTCGATCATGCACTCGTACACGTCGCCCCCGGCGGCTCGGTCCGCATCACCATCACCGGCGAATCATCCACCATTGCCCCATTTCTCCGCAGCCTGATGTGCGACGTCGCCTACGGCATGATCAGCATCGAAGCTGACGTTCCACACAATGTAAAAGTCGAAATCTATATGGGCCGCGCCGATGAAAGCGCCTTTGACGAAGCCGTTGCCAATACCGGTGCCAGCTTCTACAGCGTCGAACGCGCACCTATCGAAGAAGATGACGATGTCGAAGGATACAGCATGTCCACCCGCAACAACATCATCGCGGCACTTCGTTAGTGATTGTGTTTTTTTTGACGGCAGCCTATGCGCCTGCAGCGCATACGGCTCGCCCACACGCCTATGCGCCTTCAGCGCATACGGCGTGTCAACCGTGGGCGCTCGCTACGGGCGACCACACGGGGTCGCCCCTACGCTCGCTGGCGCGCCTATGCCTGCGGCATACGGCTCGCTCATACATAAAACACTGCATCTGGAGTATTAACGCATGGATAATCTTGAGAAATATCGATGGGTTGATCAATCAATTGAACTTGCACGTAAAATCATCCAAAAACACAATAATGGCGAAAGTGGTTATGACGATTCATATAACCCTTTCCATTTATTTGCACGCGCTTTTGAGAACAATCATCCATATGAAAGAAGAGGTGACTGGATAAATGGTATTAGCCCGTCAGATCCTAATGGCAGTTTTTTTCAAAGTGTAAAAGACAGCATAAGACAAGACCTATGGACTTTGTTTGTTCATGCTGCAGACGAAAGAATTCATGTGATAGACGATTTGAATAACGATGACGCTTTTAAAAAATCTTTTGCAGATGCTATAGCCTACAAATACAAGGCTCCAAACAATAAAGAATACCCACTTGGTTTCCACAAGGTATCGATATACCTCTATTACATTCGCCCGGATTTATTTATCCCCATATCAGGCAGAACGCCTGAAAAGGGTAAATCGCCCAAAACCACTTCTTGGCGCGCTTATTATTGTAAAGTTATGAACGTTAGATCAGAAGAATACAAACAAAAGGAGCCTAAAAACTGGAATAATTACGTGCGTCATTGCGAAGAATTGCGTTCAAATAGTAAGTTTAACAATTTTAAAGATAAAAAATACATTATTGCTGCAATAAGTGAAGATAGAAAATCCATATCATATTCACAAACAATTGCTGAAGAAGATAACGAACAAGAAAATGATAACACAACTATTTCGCAAGAGGATAACAATATGAAGGAAGAAATCCGTGAATTACTCGAAGCCAACCACAACATCATTTTGCATGGTGCGCCGGGAACCGGGAAAACTCATCTGGCGATTGATGTTGCAAACGCAATGAATCAGTCATCCGCAGATAACGCAAGTGAAGCAGATAATCAGAATACGGAAGAAAGCACGGTGATGGATAATACAAAACCAGTAGAGCATATTCCATCCCAAGTCTACTATGAGCTCATTCAGTTTCACCCGTCGTATGATTACACCGATTTTGTCGAAGGTCTGCGGTCTTATGAACTGAATGGAACCATCGGCTTTAGGCGGGAAGATGGAGTGTTCAAGGAGTTTTGCAAGAAAGCCATTAAAGACTTGAATCACCAATACATCTTCATCATCGACGAAATCAATCGCGGCAACATGTCGAAGATATTCGGAGAGCTATTTTTTTCAATCGATCCGGGATATCGTGTCAAATCGAAAGATATTAACGATAACACCATAAAATACAAAGTGAAGACCCAATATCAGAATCTCATCAAAGATGATGATCCATTTAAAGACGGTTTCTATATTCCTGAAAATGTCTATATCATCGGCACGATGAACGATATCGATCGAAGCGTGGATTGCATGGATTTTGCCTTTAGACGGCGGTTCGTGTTTAAAGAGATCATGGCGGACGAGAACGCCGAATGGCTGAGAGATTTATTAAAAAATGAAGCTGACAAAGCAATTGAAGTAATGAAGAAACTGAATGAAGAAATAGCGAAGGTCAAAGGTCTGAATGCATCCTATCAAATCGGTGCAGCATATTATGCAAAGCTCGCATCCATCAATTTTGATTATGGTCAATTATGGAAACTATGCCTTGAGCCATTGTTGCGGGAATACGTCCGAAATAACGCTCATCCAGAGAATGAACTGGAGAAACTAAAAAAAGTATTCGGTAAAGCAGCCGGGATTAAGTCTGAGGATGATAGCCAGACAACAAATACTTAGCCAGTTAAAGAACACCGTCGGCGTTCAATATCCATAGCCCCCGGTTAGCGCGCAGCGACTACCGGGGGATTATGATATGTTTTTAAGCCATAGAACCCCAGCGGGGTTCAATATTGAACGCCTACGGCGTTCCTATTGTGGTGGCATTTCCATCCCCCGGCGTTGCCGGGGGCTATTGATATGAAAGCCCTACGGGCTTTTAAAATGGAGGCGAAAACCTCTTTCTCACCGGCGTTGCCGGGGGCTATTGATATGAAAGCCCTACGGGCTTTTAAAATGGAGGCGAAAACCTCTTTCTCACC
>CAMKRB010000240.1 GCA_946415045.1 uncultured Myxococcales bacterium | reverse complement strand
CCATGAAAAAAATAGCTCAACACTCTTGACTTAAACCACGGTATCTACGGCGTTCCTCTTTGGGGAAGCATTCACCATCCCCCGGCGTTGCCGGGGGCTATTGATATTCAAGCCCTAACGGGCTTGAACAAAATCATGCCAAAAGCAAATACGGCAGCCCTGAGTGCACGTCCACCAGTGCTTGCGCTCTCAGCCAAACACCGCTACAATAACTGAAGCCATGCGTATGGAGCCGTGGCAATACCAAGGGAAAATTATGACCACCATACAAGACATACAACAAATCGTTAGCCGGCTGGCAAAAGAATACGGCGCGGAACGTGTCTATCTGTTTGGTTCGTATGCCCGTGGCGAGGCGACAGAACAGAGCGATATCGATTTGAGAATCGACAAGGGAGAGATTCGTGGTCTGCGTTTTGCCAGTTTGTTGGGGGATTTGGAAGAAGCACTTGGTAACAAGGTAGATCTTATTTCTACCGCAGGAATGGACGAACAGTTTCTGGAATTAATACGACCTGACGAGATGTTACTTTATGAACGAAACTAATCGAGATATTCAAATACTGGAACATATCATCAATTATTGTCAGCAGATTACAGAGGCTATGGAGCATTTTGGAAATGATCAGGCGATATTTCTGAATAATAGGGTTTATCAGAATGCTGTTTCCCTTTGCATTCTACAGATTGGTGAACTTGTTTCTATTTTGACGGATGATTTTAAACGAGCGAATCCTGACATTCCATGGCGTGATATTAAGCTGATGCGCAACATCGTTGCGCATCGATATGGTACTGTTGATCATACTATTACCTGGGATGTCGTGCAAAATGATATTCCGACATTACAAGCATATTGCAATAAAATTATTTCAAAATAATTTAATCACAGTACAGCGCATCACCAACAAAAGCCATATCATCATAAACGCCCCGAACGACTGGGCACGCGAGCACGATTACCCGAGGTATATATTTGATATGGTTTTGCGCATCATTCGGTTGTGCATGAAGCGTTCCTTCATACGCTGCGCCCCTTTTTTGTTTGGGATGCAAGTGCAAATCCATAAGCGAGTGCGCCGTATGCCACAGGCATAGGCGCACCAGCGCGGCGTATTGGCCGCAGGCCAATAGCCACGCCCAAAATCATGCAGAGGCGTTCCATGGAACGCCTCTGGCGCGCCGTATGCCGCAGGCACAGGCGCGCAACGCATGCGAATTATAAATCGAGGATGCGGAAATCACGAATAGGGGTGATGCCGTCGTCCAGCGCGGGTGCGTCGGGTCTGTGCTGAGTGAGCAGGAACATCGAAGTGGCGCCGGGGAAATTTTTCTGGAACAGGTTGCTGTTGGCCGGTTCGTTTTCGAAGATGCCGACCACTTCGCCCAGGCGGTCGAGATAAGCGGCGACTTCGTCTTTGAACATGCCATCGTCCTGATTGAAGTCTTTTTTGGTCATCGTCATGGTGCCGACGACACCCACGGGGAAGCCGCACATGCGCAGGGTCTGTGTCAGGCCGACCAGCATGTTGACGTCGCGTCCGGTGAGGTAAATCACCGTGGCGCCTGCTTCATAGACGTCGCAGACAAATTTTTTTGCGCCGGGAAGCGGCACATCGTACTGCTGGTAATCGTCGGTGAAGAAGCGTTTGGACCATTCGGATTTGGCCAGCTTGATTTCGTTTTCGTCCGTGACGCCCAGGCGCGCCATCGAAGCATCCAGACCATACTCATAATTGTCCAGTTTGTTGATTTCGCCGTTTTCGACCGCTTTCACGAGCTGAGGCATCTGGTCGTAAAACTGGTCGGCAATCTGGCGCAGGATATACATGGTTCTGGGACGGTTATCGTAAAGCGTTCCGTCCAAATCGAAGATGACCACCGAGGAGGCCTGGCGCTTTGTCTTGACATGAATTCTGTCGAGAATGCGCTGCAGGTGCAGATTCTGGCGATCCTGGTCTTTTTTGGTCCATTCAGTCAGTACGGTCTTGTCGGCGTTCATGTGCGTTTTCCTCCAAAGTTTTAGTATAAAAGGCGTCTGTCAGCCCCGTTGAGCCGCATTGTGCGGACGGAGACGAGAATTGTCAACATCGTTCACTGTAAAAAGTCATGATGCGTAACAGTTCAGCTCCATTTTTCTTTTTTTTGACGGCTTGCGCCGTAAGCACATGATTTGCGCGGCTACGCGCCGCAGGCGGCAAGGGGCGTTGTTCCGCGCAAATGAAAGAGTTCATGGCGCAAGCCATCAAAAAGAGCATAGGGCTAACAGTTACGGGAGAAATGCGACAGCCCTGCCTGAAAATTATCATTTCATTTAAGATTTAAGATTGAATCCTGTAATGTGAGAGAAGATGCGGCCGTGCGAAAGATGCGGCAGCATTGAGGAGTATGGAGATGGCCGATATACAGTGGACGCATTTGATGGATTTGCAGCCGGGTTGGCGGATGATTGGGCAAAACGGTGTGCACCAGCTGGCGATTTTGGATACGCCGACGCCGCATGCAGCGGACGTGCAGCGATTTGGCGATTACGTGGTTGCCGTGCTGTCGAACGACGTGAGAGCTGCAGATATCGTCGCGCTTATTGGCATCCATCGCGAACGGTTTGTAGAAGGGCTGCGGACGCGCTGGCCGGCAGCAGGCATCATCTGGAATACAGTGACCGATGAATGCTGTATTTTCCGCGACATCTGGGGATTTGTAATATGGGGCGTCAGCCGCATACAAAACGCATTTGAATGTACGACATCGCCGGATATTTTCAGCAGAATGGTGCATGGGCGACCGCTTTGTGACATGCGGATTGCTTCCTATCTGCAGCAAACGGAAGACGATTCACGTGCAGACTTTTTTGACCATACAGAACGCATATTACCGGGTGAATGCCTGATTTTGTCGAATCACTGCATCAGATTTTTCGAGGGATTGCTCGGAAAGACCGACGGTTTCGCAGCAGAAATCACGCAAAAGCAGATGCATCGGGTGTCGTATTGGGCGAACCGAAATTACCATTATTTCGATGCATCATACGATGAGGTCATGCATGAACTGCGGCGGCAGCTGGTAAAAGCATCGTCCAGAATCGGGCAAAGAAAGGATCTGTGTTTTACGCTGTCCGGCGGCCTGGATTCGTCGGGCATATTGAGCACCTACAGTTCGGAGAATCCGAGTGACTGTGGCAGAAAATTCGACGCAATGTCACTCATTTCACACGCACATCCGTCGTGCGATGAATCAGCGGAACTGGATGTGTTGGAAGCAGCGCTCCCGATTCGTTTGCTTCGCGTCAACATGGACGACGCCTGGACGCTTTCCAGGCCGGAGCTGTATGAACGATATGGCAGCTGGGGACCGATGGCATCGCCAGGGATCGAGCCGAATCTGCTGGGATACGAGGCCGCAGCACAAGCCTTTGGTGCGCGCACCATTATTACCGGATATGGCGGGAACCTCATCGTCAAAGTGAGACCCGAATCACTGCTGAGGCATGTGCTGAAACACGGTCAGGCAAAAGAAGCACTGCGTACAGTTCAATCGCTGGACAAAGCAACGATTCGATATTTGCTGGCCCGCACAGCGGCCAATTCATTTGGAGGAATCGCGTACCAAATGTATCAGCGCCTGAAACGGCATCCCGTCAGCAGCATCACAAACCGCTGTATGAGTCCGTGGTTTAACGCGCAATTTTGCCCTTCGCAGGCGGATCCTGTATTTTGCATGACGCATGTGCAGGAACGCGCATGGCTGCCTATTTCATGGGACTGGGAGTATATGGTGCGCTGTCTCGACAAGCTGGCTCGCCTGACGCCACATCGGTTCTACGATCCACTGACAGATCCGGTGCTCTACGATTTTTGCGCACAGATTCCGCCGCAATACTTCGAAAGATATGGCGAATACCGAAAAATTTACAAGGATGCACTCGCTGCATTTTTGCCGGATGCAATTATTGCACACCCCAAATGCCAGAGTTTCGACGATATTTCACACGAAGGCCTCGGGCATCAGGCGGCTGCATACGTCCAGAGCAGGATTCAGTCGTGCAGCTATCCCCATATCCGCTGCGACGGCATGCAGGAAGTGTATCGCGACTATCTGGACGATACGGCATCCCACCATTGCCGCATGAGACTGGGCGACATCTGGCGTCCGCTCAGTCTGTGTTTCTGGAAAGTATAAAACTGGCACGCACATTGCAAAGAAAGCTGGTTCAGTTGCGGTTTTTACCGCATGAAAGCGAACATACTGAGCACATTATTGTGAGGAGATAGCGTTATGAAAAAGTCATTATTAGCCTTGTCATTGCTGGGTGCGGTTTCACTGCTTTGGGCATGTAGTGACGAAGACCACTCCAAAACCAGCTGCAGCATGGATGAATACGAGGAAGGCTGCAGCAACGGCTCTTACCTGACGTGTGAATACGACAGCGAATCCAAGAAAGGTCTGGGAAAAGTAGTGGCACACGCCACCGTCACGATCGACGGCGTGGAATACAAATGCAACGCGCTCGATCAGCGCGAGAAAGTCGGCGCAGTCCAACCGGATCCGGGTCCGGGTCCGCAGAAGGATGAGCCGGTTTGCAAAGACGGTTTCATCGAAGGATCTCAGTCCATCGCAGCCGTCTACAACAATTCGCTCTACCGCTGTGACGGCGACTCAGTCATCAATTACAAATGCGACGACGATTTCATCGACGGCTGCTATGGCAACATCTATGTGGATTGCGTTGATGGCAAGATGTCGCAGCACCGCAGCTATAAAGAAGGCAATCTGACGCTTGTATGCCGCAATGACAAGCCGGTTCTGAGCAACGTCGAATGCAAGGACAACATCTTCACCGATTTCAATCAGCACCTCATCATTGCCGGAGATCAGCTGTATGCATGTGACGGCAGCCAAATCAAGAACGTGAGCAGCAAATACAATTCGGCATGTGACGGCACCAAACGCTTTTACTATGATGCAGCCGAAGGACGGTACAAATCGGAAGACTGCGGTGATTCAGCGCATATCTGCGAAGAATATCAAAAGGGCAGTCTGACGTATTCGGCATGCATGAACGCCAAGGACGTGACCGAGGGCTGCGGAACCGCCAACATCTATGGCAACTGCGACAAAAACGTTCTGATCATCTGCTCGAGCAAAGACAACAGAAGAGGCAAAACCCTTCGCATCAACTGCCGTGAACAGTCGATACCCAAAGCGTGCGTGATGGTCGAAGATGACTACGGCTATGACTGCGCCATCGAATGCGGCAGCCTGCGGGATCGCTACAACGATTTCGGCACCTGCGACGGCAACACCCTCAAATACTGCACACAATCGGGCGAATACACTGAAGCAAGCTGCAGCAATGGCTGCGGATTTACCGGTTCATACTACGATTGCCTGTAATCCGGCGAGTTTCCGGCACTCGCCAAATCATTGCGTGATGTGCTTCCTCCACAAAACGCGAATCACGGGGACGGTTCAAAAGACTGTCCCCTTTTTTATGGCGTTCAGCCAATCATCAGCAATCATCGGAAAGCGAATCGAGCAAAGCCTGGCAACCGGCCAGAATATCGCGGTATGAGCGCTCAAAATCACCGGTATACCAGGGATCGGCGACATCGCGGGAAGACCCCGTATACGACATGAGCAGACGCACCTTATCCAATTTGTCACGGCCAACGATTCTGGACAGAATATTCAGATTGGACTGATCCATGAGCACGACGATATCGTAGGCATCGAACTCGGCTTTTGTAATTTTGTGCGCATAGTGCGCGTCGAACGGGATGTTATGTTCCTGCATTTTTCGTTTGGCCGGCGGATAAATGGGATTGCCCTGTTCTTCGTTGGAGACGGCACACGAATCAATCACGAAATCATCCGAGCGCCCGGCTTTGCGCACGAGATCCTTCATAATGAACTCGGCCATGGGACTGCGGCAAATATTGCCGTGGCAAATGAATAGTATTTTTATCATCTTTTTATAACTCCATATAAGTCTTGTATTTCTTCTCAAATGCTTG
>CAMKRB010000239.1 GCA_946415045.1 uncultured Myxococcales bacterium | reverse complement strand
ATGTAAGCCAACAAAACCGCATCATTCCTATGAATTTCGATTGATTAACACATTAAAAGAGGGTATGAGGCTTGGCTGATTTTCTGTCTGTCCAAAGACAGACGTCGTATTGCCCGAACTCACGGGCGTTTCTATATTAGGAGTGTGTAATGGAATTTAAAGAAATCCTCAAGAAAGCCGAATCCTACCGTGCCGACATGACCAAGTTTTTGCGCGACATGATCGCGATCCCCAGCGAATCGTGCCACGAAAAAGAAGTCGTGCTGCGCATCAAACAGGAAATGGAAAAGGTCGGATTTGACAAAGTCGAAATCGATCCGATGGGCAACATTCTTGGCTACATCGGCCACGGCAAGCACATCATCGCGATGGACGCCCACATCGACACCGTCGGCGTCGGCGACATCCGCCTGTGGACCGAATGCGATCCCTACAAAGGCAAAGAGGATGACACGACGATTTGGGGCCGCGGCGGCTCCGATCAGGAAGGCGGCATGGCTGCCATGGTTTATGCCGGCAAAATCATCAAGGACCTCGGCCTCGAAGGCGATTACACGCTCATCGTCACCGGCACCGTCCAGGAAGAAGACTGCGACGGCCTCTGCTGGCAGTACATTATTAATGAAGACAAACTCAAACCCGAATTCGTCGTCAGCACCGAGCCGACCAGCCTGCGCATCTATCGCGGTCACCGCGGCCGTATGGAAATCCGCGTCGAAGCCCGCGGCGTCAGCTGCCACGGCTCCGCACCCGAACGCGGCGACAACGCCATCCACAAAATGGCCGACATCATCCGCGACGTCCGCGCACTCAACGAAAATGACGCCGCCGACAGCACCGAAATCAAGGGCCTCGTCAAGATGCTCGACAAAAAATACAATCCCAACTGGGAAGAAGCCAACTTCCTCGGACGCGGCACCGTCACGACCTCCGAAATCTTCTTCACATCCCCCAGCCGCTGCGCCGTCGCCGACTCCTGCCAGATTTCGCTCGACCGCCGCATGACCGATGGCGAAACCTGGGAATCCTGCCTCGACGAAATCCGCGCACTCCCCAGCGTCAAAAAATACGGCGATGATGTCACCGTCTCGATGTACAAATACGAACGCGAATCCTACACCGGCCTGCTCTACCCGACCGAATGCTACTTCCCGACCTGGGTTCTCCCGCGCAATCACGTCGTCTGCGAATCCCTCGTCGAAGCCTACAAAGGTCTCGGTGGCGCTGATGATGCCAAACGCTTCTTCAATGCCGAACCCGTCGTCGACAAATGGACATTCTCCACGAACTGCGTCTCGATTATGGGCCGCTACGGCATCCCCTGCATCGGTTTCGGCCCCGGCGCCGAAGAACAGGCGCACTTCCCCAACGAAAAAACGTGGAAAGATCACCTCGTGACCTGCGCCGCCATGTACGCCGCCATTCCTCTCACCTACTGCAAAAACGTCAATAAATAATATATATTATTGATATTACTTATGCTCGCCTATGGGCGATTTTTGTAAATCCATTTTTGTACAGACGTTCCATGGAACGTCTCTGCATAATAATTGCAAAACCGCCCATACGGCTCGCTTTTCGGCCTATGCGCTACGCGCATACGGCCTTCATGGCCGGGCTATCTGCGATACGCCCGGCCAGTTTTTTATACATTCCACGCCCCCCCATAAAGACTCATCAATCATCACCTATACCATGAAACATCTTCTTAAAAAGCGAATTATCGAATGCATTCCCCTATGCATTGCTTGTCTGTATCCATCGATCGCTATGGCTGCAACCGGTGATTTGTACTGTATTGTGTACTCATTTTACCCCATATACTTGTTTATCGGACTATTCATTTCGTTTTTTTTCATGTTCGTCCCATATTGGCATATTAAATCCTGCATTACACAAAACAAAACAATAACACGCCTCACGGGATGCAAAGTATCTATTATCTTTAGCACCATTTTTGACATATTATGTTTACTTGTAATACTTTTACTTCTGTTTACCCTCGGTGAGTGCAGCATGGCTTTATTTGCTATTATTTTGACTTTACTTTGTATTGCCAATCTGGTCATACAGTTCATGTTCTTAAAGAAGTCAATAAAAATGATTTCAGATTCATAATTCATAATTCCTATATATTCTACATCAAAACAATATCCCCCCTCTCGCTCCAATCACAGGAAATTAACGAAGTGAATATAAAAAAGGTTACGCCGTTTTAAATTTTGGCTGCCGCCTGCAAAAAGGCTGTCAGCAATCCATTCCAAAAGACGCACTCATTGAATAAAACGAGGATACCTATGAAACAATATACTCTGCTTGCTGTTTCAGTAGCCCTGTCTTTCGGCATCTGTGCCTGTGAATCGGACAATTCCGGCGGCGATAATTCCAAAACCGGCTACGAACTCGCCTGCACCCAAAGCGGCGGCACCTTTGCCGACGGCGTATGCAGCTGCGGTGAATCTGCATGTGGTGCCGGAATCGTCTGCGTCGACGGGGCGTGCGCCGAAACGTCGTTGACGGATGCCGAAATATTTGATCGCGCATGCAGCATCAGCGGCGGTCATGCTGACAATGGCATCTGCGTCTGCAACAACACCCCCTGTGCCAGCGGCATTTTGTGCAATGCAACGACTAAAGAATGTGCCTATAAGCCTGAATGTGAGGGTGCGGCCACCGAATGTATCGATCAGGACGGCGTCGGGCAAATCAGATCCTGCGTCGGCGGTTCATGGACGCAATTCGCCGTCTGCCCGGGTGGGGCCGTATGCGCTGACGAAACCAAATGCGTGAATCTTTCGACTGAACCATGCACAAAAGATGGCGAGAACGTTTGCAGCAACGGAAAATTAAAACAGTGTATTGCAAAACAGTATTCCGCCGAAAAAGACTGCGACAATTCCAATGGCTGCAAAGATGAAAAAACATGCGGCGAATGCAGTTATACTTCATCGACAGACCTGGAAAAAGTATGTACAGATAACGATAATGGCTGTTCCTACAAACAATGCACCAGCAAATATACATGGAGTAATGCGGACGATTATGACGATCTGAGCTGCATCAATGCAAGCGAACTCGGCGAGTGCAGAAATGGTTATTATAAATTGACAAAAGGGGATTCGACAAAAGACGCGGTTATCCAGACGTGCCAGAATGGCACATGGCCGCTTGCAGAATCCGGCTCTGCCACCGACTGGATTAATCATGAGCAAAACGATGCCTTGTTCCGATTTGCCATGACTTGTAATAAAGCCTCCGGCTCTGGCAGCGAAATACATCTGTATACAAACTTTACAAAAGATGTCTATACTGCAACGAGCACGAGCTTTAACTGTGATTCGCTCAAATCCGACACCGCCAGTTTTAGATTGAGCAAATCGAATATAATATTTAATGAGGCATCGGGCAGCGGTTATCAGTTCCTGGATAATTTTTTACAAGCGATATATGGTTATCCAACATTTGACAACGCAACCTGGTTTATAAAAGATGGAATTTTTCAGTGGTTTAACTGTTTTAATAGAAATTGTTCAAGTACGTCGATCTGTATCGATGTTCTCGGTCTGAAAGATTCTACACAGAATTTATCTCCAAATCCATATATCTTCACAGTGATAGATGAAAGATATACAGAACAGCCTAACCCTGGTGTCACATATATGTTTGAGAAAGCAAAAGGCGAGTGTAACTCAAACAGAACCGGAATTCATGGCGCAGAAAAATGTGACGTGCATGCCATCGACATGCTGCATCGACTGGATTCAGACAAATCCAGTGAAGCATGTTCGACCGATCCAATATGCCTGAAAGAAAAACTCGATTTCAACCTCTGCCGATTTGGTGCATCGCGTACCGTAAGCTGCAAGACCAATGCGAGCGACCAGTATGTATGTACGTTTAACACACCGGACACATCATTCGATTCAGAAACGGTATGTGTCGATTTCTACGACAAGGCCAATCATCACTACGCATACAAGTTTACTGCTGACGTGACGAACAAAGCCACTGCAGCAATCACCAAATGCAGTACAAATCGCTGCAACAGAAACTGGACTGGCTGTTCGAATGAGGCAGAAGTAGTGAATACCGAAGAATAATCTAAAAAAAAACTGATAAAACAATCGTGTATCTTCATGTTCCTCCAAACCGGAGAATGGTTTTACTATTCAAAGTTCCCCTCTCTTTTGGGGATGGGAATTTAGGGGGTGAGGCAAGAAGAAAGCTATTTGCATTTTTCTATAGTAGTGTTTAATTGCATAAATCATGGACATTATTGTCAAAAAGAAGCCTGTAGGGCTTCAAGGTTTGTTGCCCACATTAATTTCCCCCTCGCCATTTATGGAGAGTGGGAATGTCTGCCGTAGGCTGACATGGGGGTGAGGTCTGACTACCGGGGGATCAATGGAATCCCCCAAAAAACGAACCTCATAGGGGGTCCACAAAATATCTCTTACTTTTGCAATTAAACAGTAGTATAGGGTTTAGAATTTTTACAAAAACATGCTATACGCCTCTCCGCCATCGTATGGCATTAGTTACATGGATATCAAAAATTATGTCACTCACAAGATTTCTTTTGGCATTCGCTCTTCTTCCTTTCCTGCCTGTCATTGCTCGCATCAACGGTGCCGCCCGCAATTGGAGCGTCGGCAAATGCCTCAAATATATGAAAAAGAAGTACGGATGCAGCTTCGAGTTCTCCAAACCGCATTATCCCTTGAGTACATCCCGCGGCGTTCTCGACATCTTTGTCAAAACCGATAAATACCCTGGGCGCGATATCTTCGTCAGGCAAATTTGTGATGAGAAACCCCATATCATTTTAGACAATCTCGTCGCCGTAAAATACGAAGAACAGACCGCCGAATGCATCACACAAATAGCACACGAAGTCTTTGGCGAATGCAAAGCCATCTACCAGGTGGATGACAGACATATCCTTCCCCCTACGTTTGATGACGCGATGACGCTCTCTGAATTCCTGGCATCGTGGGATGCCAATCTTCTGGCATTCGTCGTACTTCCCCCCGATCATTCCGATGCACACGTCGAAGATGAGCTGCACCGGTTGTTCGACGTGCTCAAAGCCAGGAATATCGTCTGCAATTTTATGACTTTTTATGCGGTCGATGACGAACAATATCAGTCCATGAAATGCAAGGTCGATGTCAGTCAGAACATGTATCAATTTAAGGCAAAAGGACGCCTCGAAATTGATGATCGGTTCGAAATCAAATTCTTAAAACAATGGTGAGAATGGTTTGAAACATCGGCCATCCATTGCCATAGTCCGCGCCCTACCCCTCCTCCACCAATACGCCATCCAGTGCGCTCATATCCGATGCAAAATTGGCGCCGACCAATACAATCTTTCGGCCATCCAATTTAAATGGTTTCGCGTAGTCCTTATCTTTGATCTGCTGCATCGCGGCTTTGGCAGAACTATCGCGCTTAAACTCCATAATATAAATATATTTATCGGTTTCAAGTATTAAATCCACGCGACCTTTTGCCGTATGGTATTCGACGCTTGTATAAAAGCCCATCAGCATAAATAATAAATAGACAAAATTCTGAAAATGGACTTCATAATCCAGTTTAACTTCGTAGGGAACATTGGCCAGAAGCGTATCGATGCGCTCAAAGAAAGCATCCGTATCGCCTCTTTCAATGGAACGCACGAAATGCGCGACATTAAACTCAGTTGACTGACTTTCACCCACGACGAGAGGAAGCAAACCATTTAAAAATCCTTCCTTGACTTCAGCATTGGGATAATCCAGTGTAAACTCAGAAAATCTGTCATCATAATCACTTATCGTCAGATAGCCGCTTTGATAGATGATCGGCAGCGGATTAGTCGTAAACGAATTGATCAGCGTCAAAGAATCCCTTTGTATCACCGAGCCTGCAAGATGATAGATATCCGGGCGATGTTTCTTGAGCAAATGAACTAAAAACGTTGGCGTCGCCGTCTCGAACCAGTAGTGGCTGATTTTCTTTCGGGCCAAAGCATTCAGCAAACTAT
>CAMKRB010000238.1 GCA_946415045.1 uncultured Myxococcales bacterium | reverse complement strand
GCTGTCCACAGCCGAAATACAGACCGAACCAATCGCATCGTTACAGATCTGGCTATCGCCGCATGTGTGATCCTCTTTATTCCACATGCCTTTTCTGCAGGAATAGATGTCGATACCGTCACACTTGCGAGCGCCTTCGACATCACATTTATCTATGCAGCCGTCCAGGGTTTCATTGCATGTGCAGTGCTTGATCAAATCTTCACTAATGACGATATCCCCTTTGTCATTGCATTTGTACATGCCCTCGGATCGCGATCCGATGTACGTACAGAGGACTTCGCCCGGCGTGCAGGCACAGCGTTTCAAATCGTCGCTGCATTCAAATCCTGCATGGCATAAAACCGGCTCATCTATATTCCATTTGCCGTTGTCTGTACACATCAGCTCCGCATCGTGCGCATCCGCACACTTCTTTTCTCCGGATTCACACTCTCTGGGATATTCGCAGGCGGTGCCTTCATCATTGCAAACCGGCGTATTATCTGGGCATGATACATATCCGCCCCATATTCCTTCGCTGCTGCAGGTGCGGATTTCGTTATTCCTGCATTCGGTTTCGGAAGGTTCACATGTGATAACCGGCGTTTTGGAGACACAGAGTTTACCATCCGCATCACAAAACGGCCTGGTGTTCGGACAAGCAACATATTCGCCCCATATTCCTTCACTGTCGCAGATGCGGATTTCGTTATTCCTGCATTCGGTTTGGGCAGGTTCACATTCCATCATCGGTGTATTGGAAACACAGCGCTTGCCATTATCATCACAAACCGGCGTGTCGCCTGAACATGCAACGAAACTGCCCCACATGCCATCGCTATCGCATGAACGAACCCGGTTGTTCGCGCATTCCGTGCTGTTCGGCACACACTCCGGTTCCGGCGCGTCTTTTGCCACACATTTATTCAGCACCGTACTGCATTTGGATAAGCCATTGCTGCACGTGTATGTCGATCCCCAGCGTCCGCTGATATTACAGACTTTATAATGCGAATCATCCACACATTTGGTGCTGTTCGGCAAACAATTATTGTCACTCACAGCGACACACCTGTTTATCGTCATATCACAGACTGGTGTATCTGCTGCGCAAGGTGTCACTTCGGTTTTCCACTGTCCGTCAAGTCCGCATTCCACGGTTCCAAGCAGGTCATTCGTGCATTTTACCAAACCGGTGTCACAGGTACCGGACACAGACTCGATGGTCTTCGATGCATCGTCGCCGCATCCTGCAAGCACCGCAAATCCACACAAAACACCAAAAACCGTTTTTTTCATAGCAACCTCAGACAACCCTCTGTTTCACAAAAAAACGCTGCATCCAAACAGACACAGCGATCGCGGGGGAGTATCATAACGGCTACGGCAGAATAATCAAGACGGGAATCACAGAAATCAAGGGATCGACAACGATTAAGCCTATATTTCTTTTTTGACGGCTTACGCCGTAAGCGCATGATTGGCGCGGCTGCACGCCGCAGGCGGCAAGGGGCGTTGTTCCGCGAACGTCCCTTGCATTCCCACGCGGTTGGGGGAGATCCTCCGGTTTCCCAGCTTATTATCTACGTTTTTTTAGTGCGACGGTAAAACGGCCATCACATCCAATGAACGCGAGAGAACGCTATACCACGTGAACTAAACTACATCGTTGCCTCACAGACACAACTTGTGCCCTCACAAGTGCCATAACAAATATCACCATTATCATCTATATCAAAACACTTCCTTGGCCCGGTACCAGTTGGGCACTGCACGGGTTTGCTTTCACAAATACACTTACCCCTACCACCTATCTTACCCGGCATACAAACACCGCCATTACAATCGCTATGCGTACTACATACAGCATTATCTACACAGACATTACAAACACCTTTATCTGCATGTACCGACTTAGGGTCTTCGTGATCATCAAAAACGAACGCGAACTTACCACCACTAGCAGAATTTGCATCAACAGCACAAAGTGTACCGCTACCTGAAATAATTGTATTACCAGTGGGACCTTGGGGATAATCAAAGTCTTTATTCAACAAAGAGTTACAATCCAGTGTACTTGTACCATAAGGCGTTAAAGCTAAAGTAGGACCGGTAGCACCGCTATAGAGATTCAATTTTTTGATAGCGTCAGTATCATCACAAGCATAGGAAAACATATAATAAGTCTTGTTTACGCCATTATCGCAGACAGTAACCAACTGTTCAGAGATAGTAATAGTCGTATTACTCGTTTCGGAGCATTTTTCATTGCAAGTCGAGGCACACAAGCTAGTGCCGGAGCAATCTATCAAATCACCACCGAGACACATATATGGAGAACCACTGCTACAACAAGTTGTGAATGAATTAATCGTTTCACTATTACATCTGCATTGTTTACCGTTTTGCATATTTGAACAAACATTACCAACGCAACCACTGCTACACACGCTTACATTCAATGTCGCCAAACTTTTTCCGATTGTGAACTGCAATTTATAGCTTCCCTGATTAGACTCTCCTGATTCCATTTGAAGTGTAGTATCCTTACAAAGCGTTACTGGTTTTTGTCCTTCCATTTTATCGAGACCCACGTAACCTTTATAAGGCAATTTAGAACAATCCCCACCGGTAGCAAGTATGATAGAAGTCGAGCAAACGCCTAAATCCTTAATCAACAAACCTTTTGTATTATCACATTCCAACGACCAATCGGAAATCAAATTACCATCATACTTAAACCCATCAGCTGAAATTGTTAATTTTGTCGCATCGCAGCGATTCGGACCGTCCATACATTCTCCTGTCGAAGGATCACAGCCATTTGGACAGTCTACTGGATTTTCCCATTTTCCATCGCGATTACATGTTCGCGATTCTTTATTCTCCAAACACTCATTTGTGTTTGGGTGACACTCTACGCATTTAGGTTCATTTCCTATCATTGCGCAAACTGGGGTTGGCACCGAACAAATTTTAGTGGAACAATCATTTAAAGATGTGACACAGCCTTCATTATCGTCACATACTTCTCCGGCACCACATGTCGTAGTAGTTTCCCATTGACCTTTTTCGCATGTCTTAAACACATTGCCGTCGCATTGTTTAGAGCCATTTCGACAATTGCCACATGCATTACCGTTGCAAGACACTTGCCCCTCACATGGAGGAATACCTGAAACGTCACCACCACAAGTAAACGTTGTTCCTACGCCAAGTGAATCATTAACACATAATGTATCCCCCATCTGACATGCACATTGAGCATTATCCGTACAAACAGGAACATCTGATGAACAATTCTGAGGCTCATCCCACATATAATTGTTGTTACACATTTTATAACGGCCAATGTCATCTGAAACATTGGAAAAATCGCACTCTGCGGCATTGGGTTTACATTTTTTACAGTCAACAGATCCATCACTAATTTCAACGCATATAAGTCCATTTTCTTCACAATTGACGTTTGATTTATTTGAATTGGTTGAATCCCAAAATCCTCCGTTGCATTTTTGTATTGTATTGCCATCACATCGACTCTGGCCTTCACGGCACTCATAACACCCAGACTCATCATCACAACCATATTCACAAGTCTGATATGTTATCCATTGATTCTCTCTGCATACTTTGAAATCACCACGCTCACATTTAGTCTTTTCAGCCTCACATTGCTGTGCACTACCACATCCAAGCTCAGCACAGATCCTGGTATCCACAGTACATGTTTTTGGAGTGCTCCACATTCCATTTTCGCATACTTGATACTGTCCGACACTCGTATCGAAACCAGTATTAGAAGGATAGCATCTACTTCTAGCATTTGGATCATCTGGATCGCACTCTGTACATATAGCTTTGTGGTCAATAACCCTGCAAGTCTTTCCCTCATCACATTTTTTTTGAGCCTGATTATTAGAACAAACATGCGGTGTATTATCATCACAATGTTCTACACATTGTGATGCACATTTATTATTGTCGCACCCATTAGCGCACAATTCTGTTTTCCATTTCCCATTCTCACACTGTTTATGTATGTTCCCTTCACACTTTTCGTCGTTTACTTCGCATTCCACACACTTTTTATTAACGCAAAATGGCTTTTCGCTTGGGCAACTCTCTACACTCAATTTACCTTCAGGATTACATGACTTTAAGGTGTTACCATCACATGATGCTGTATTCGGTATACACTCAGTGCATTCGTCACCATTATCTGTATGGACACAGACATCATCATTATTACAACTTGTTGTATTCCATTGCCCATCATCGCCACATTTGTTTATACTTTTTTCACCAGCGCATTTAACATCTTCCAAATTACATTCAATCTTTTTACATTGTTTTGAAGTGGCGTCACAAAATGCTCCGTCCAATGAACAATCCGTATTTTTCCATTTACCATCTACACATTCTTTCAACACATTATCACTACAATACAAAACGCCATCATCACAAACTCTTCCATCACATATTTCATCCTTGTTCGGAATTAATTGTCCGTGGACACATACACTTGTATACCCATTTACACATTTCTTCTCGCCATTTTTACATTCGCCACAAGTATTTGAGCTTGAACATGATGCATCATTTTCGCAAACCTTAGTGCGATTTTCAGATATTTTTCCCTCCTTGCACTCAAATAAATACCCAACGGTATTCTCAGGCATGATGCATACGTTGTCTGTACATGCTGCATTGCGACAAGTCTTGCCATCACAACCGAGAGGACAATACGCTTTTCTCTCCCACATGCCATCATTGCACGTGTAATGGGTGAAGTTTTCACATTTTTCTTCACCTGTATTGCATTCCGCATTGCATTTTCCATTTGCGCAGCCCAGATCGCACGTTTTCATCGTTTTAAAAACGCCATTCTCACATTTTCTCACTTCATGTGTGCTATCACTATCATAGCAAAAGGTTACTGCATTGACGGGATCGCATTCCTGATTACACTCGCCATTTACATTACAACCTTTTGTGCAAACGTCGAATTTAAATTCACCGTTATCGCAATACCTCGAAACAATCTGCCCGTTATTTGAATAACAGACTGGCAAATCTTTAGTTTCATCGCATTCACGACACCCATTTTGGTTTGCATTACACTCACAATAACCGGTCTTCCACACACCTGCGCTGCAATACGTCAAACGGCCGATTTCACCTGCGCCATTTGATTCACAAAACTGCGGAGCCGAGTCACAGGAAACCCGCACGCCTTCAGAGCATACATACGCACTGCTAAGCCGCAAATCCGGAGTATTTTCGCACAAGCACTGAACCGAAGCACTGGCATTAAAAGTACCAGCCTTGTTCATACAGATTGCATGCCGGATTTTTAATTCTCCCGCATACTTCTGCGCATCCGATTCGCATCCCCACACAACCGCCGCGCACACACACAAAACCACAATCTCTGCCGTCCGTTTCAATGATTTGCTGCTCATGGTAACTCTCCACTATGTCTTTTGTTGCTGATATCTTTTGTTTGAGTTCGTAAACATATCTTCCAATATTGCATTTTTACATTTCATCAGTCACACATTCATCTGAATTCTCAACTGTTTTCCAAAGACTTCCTTCACATCTTTTATGTACACCATTCTCACATTTTTCATCACCATTCAAACACTCTCCACATAAAGATTCACTTGCACACGGAACAAGAATTGAATTCTTATAGCACGGTTCGAATGTCAGTGTCTTCTTGCCTCCTTCACACATCACTTTATAGCCAATACCAAAACCAATTATATCTTCACACATATACTCTCCGGCACATGGTCCATCCCATCCTTCAGGAATAACACACTCATTATTCGCACACCCAAACCCGCAAGGCTTGATCTCCCACTCACCAATTTCATTGCAAACTCGAAGATATTTGTTATCGTTATCGCATCTTTTCTCTTCTTCTTTACAAACTGGCGCGCATTTGCCATCCTCGCATTTTCCCAGACACTTCTTCGATTTATATGCGCCATCCTCGCACATCAAGAGTATTGTGTCATCTTCATCATCGCATTTATTAACACCA